>CAUTRH010000054.1:0-4297 GCA_963540905.1 uncultured Acholeplasmataceae bacterium
TATTAAAATCATCAACAAAATGTTAGGTTAGTTATAAAGTTGTGAAAAGTTCAGGGTAAATATTATATCATCTTTCACTTCGTTTTTTTGTGCTATTTTGTTTCGTTTTATTGTGCTATTTTGTTTCGTTTTATTGTGGTATTTGATTTCGTATTACTGTGCTATTTTGTTTATTTTTAATAATGTTAAAATAAAATAATAATTCTGATTAATATGAATTTAATGTTTTGAAGTCTATATTTTAAACTTAAGCAAATTGTTGTTTATGCAAGAAAATAAAAAAATCCACATTCAGTGGATTTATTCATAAAAATGGTAGGCCTAGCAGGATTTGAACCTACGAATGACAGAGTCAAAGTCTGTTGCCTTACCGCTTGGCTATAGGCCTGTTTCAAACACTTAATCAGTATATCAAGATAGCAAAAAATTGTCAATTAAGTGTTAATTTGGTTTAATTTTTAGTAAGTGCGCGACTTACAGTTTAACTATTTTTTTAGCCTCAAAATGTATATTTTTAAACAGAGATAGACAACAAGAGAATAAACTAAAATTAGTTTAAAACTTCAGTAATTTGCACGTCGCTGTCTGGCTCTAAGGTTTGTGCTTTAATTAGTTTGTTGATTTTAACGATGTAGAGAATAAGGGCAATAACCTGAAAAATAGGAAAGATGAAGCCAATTATTGAAAGAGCAAAATGTGGGTTTTCTTTATATGGATGTAATTTAACAAAAACGTAGATATATAAAGATAGATTTACTAAAAACCAAACTAAATAAGCAATAGAAACATAGAGCAAAATATTGGCCCAAGCAAGGGCAGCAATAGCAACGCCAATCCCAGTTTTACCAACAAACTCAAACTCCATGTACAGTCTAATTCCAACGACAGAAAAAGAAAACAACACAGTAATTAAGCCAAAAATTAGCGAAACTATAGATAAGTTTTTAAGTTTCTTTATACTCATTTTTATCTCCTTTAACTTAAATTAAAAAAGTAAATAAATGTAGATTAAATGGCGGAGTGAGAGGGATTTGAACCCTCGCGGCAATTTCTCGCCCTAACGCGTTAGCAGTGCGTCCTCTTCAGCCTCTTGAGTATCACTCCAGGTAAAAAGTAGTTTTGAAAAACTACTTTTTAAATTATTACATTAAATTAAGTCTTTTTCAAGAGCCAAGCCGACCTTGCCTCTTTTTTCGTCAATCGCGACAACAAAGCATTTAACAATATCGCCAACTTGGACAACTTCAGAAGGATGTTTAATGAAACGTTTTGCCATTTTAGAGATGTGAATTAACCCGTCTTCATGCAGACCGATATCGACAAACGCCCCAAAGTCTACAACGTTTCTTACAGTTCCTTCAACTTCCATGCCAATAGTTAAGTCTTTAATTTCTAAAATTGTAGATTTGAGCAAAGGTTGCGGAAATGAATCTCTTGGGTCTCTAAGGGGTTGTTTTAAAGATTTGACAATATCTTCCAAAGTATAGCGGTCTGTATTTAGCGCATCTACTTCTTTAGTTAAACTAAAGTTTTTTAGTTTTTCGTCAATTATTTCAACTTTGCCAATGTCTTGTTTTTGGATGTTAAACTTGTTCATCAAAGCCTTGGCAACTGAGTAAGACTCGGGATGAATTGGAGTCATGTCAAGAATTTCATCGCCATCTGTAATGCGAAGAAAACCAGCGGCTTGCTCATATACTTTGTTAGTAATGTAGGCAACGTCTTTGAGTTCTTCTCGGTTTTTAAAGCCTTTTTTGCTTTGTCTTGCATCAACTATTGATTTTGCTTGTTTGGAGTTAAGGCCAGATACATAGGTAAGTAGGGCAGTTGACGCGGTGTTTAGATCAACTCCGACTGAGTTAACGGCAGTAGTTACTACAAACGAAAGTTCTGAGTTTAGTTTTTTTGGCGAAACGTCGTGCTGATATTGTCCAACTCCGATAGACTTCGGGTCAATTTTAACAAGTTCAGAAAGTGGGTCTTGTAGTCTTCTGGCAATGGAAGCCGCTGAACGCTCTTCAACTTGCAGGTCTGGAAACTCAGCGCGCGCAACTTCAGAGGCAGAGTAGACAGAAGCACCTGCTTCAGAAACTATCACGTACTTAACGTCTAGTTTAGCCTTAGTGATAACTTTTGCTACAAACTCCTCAGTTTCACGAGAAGCGGTTCCGTTTCCAATTGCGATAATTTCCACGTCGTATTTACGAATTATAGTCAACAAATCTTTTAGGGCTGCTACTCTTTGTTCTTCTTTAAAGAAATCGTGGAAAAACAGTTTGCCGACTTCCAGAAGTTGTCCAGTTGGTGAGATTACCGCCATTTTGCAGCCTGTTCTAAAACCAGGGTCAATACCTAGCACCATTTTGCCTTTAATTGGTGGTTGTAGAAGCAGTTTTTCAACGTTTAAAGTAAATACTTTAATTGCCTGGTCTTCTGCTTTTTCGGTCAGCTCTGCTCTGATTTCTCTTTCAATTGAAGGATAAATTAAACGTTTTAAACTATCTTGAATTGCAAGTTTAAGGTAAGGAGTTGCTGTGCTTTTTGGTTTTAAAATAACTTGTTTTTCAAGATACGCAAGGATATCTGCGTTTTCGCATTCTATAGAAGCAGTAACTACTTTTTCTTTCTCAGCACGGTTAATAGCGAGAACTCTATATTCCTTTACCTTAGTGCAAGGTTCTTGAAACTCATAGTAAATCTCGTAAATTCCCTTTTCGTCAACTGCATCTTTTTTCTTTCTAGAAACTAGTTGCCCGTTTGCAAAAACGTATTCTCGCATCCATTTGCGGTACTCTGCGTTGTCAGAAATTTGCTCAGCGATGATGTAAAGCGCTCCCTGAATTGCGGCTTCTTTTGATTTAACCGTTTCATTGATGTATTTCTCGGCTTCAGACTCAATTTCTGTATCTGGGAAAGTTAAAATAAACTGAGCAAGTGGTTCAAGGCCGGCTTTAATGGCTTCAGTTGCTTTAGTCTTTTTCTTTTCTTTAAATGGACGGTAAAGGTCTTCAACTTCTACTAACTTAGTGCAAGCCTCAATTTCGGCTTTAAGTTCAGGTGTCAGCATGCCTTTTTCGTCAATTAGTCTGCAAACATCTTCTTTCCTTTGTTTTAAGTTAACTTGATATTCATACTCTTTGTTAATTTCGTTAATTTGTTCTTCGTCTAGGTTGCCAGTGACTTCTTTTCGGTATCTAGCGATAAAAGGAATAGTGCCACCTTCTTCAAGTAAAGCGAGAGTTGCTTTAACTTGACTTTCTTTAATTGCCAATGAGTCGGCGATTTGTTTAATAATTTCTGCGTTCATTTATTGTTTCCTTTGATTTTTAAAAAAGTATTTTTTATTTTTTAGGGTCTTTGTGGGTATTTAAGATGCTGTAGATGTCTTTGAAGTTATTTGCGCGCATTTGTTTTTCAAAATCACCTTCTGGCGTGCTTTGGAAAAACATTGGAACTTTTACGTCTTCTTTGTGGGTAATTGAACCGTCTGGGTTTTTATAATCTGGGAAGTTAGCGATATCCATAAACTTATTTTCTTCAGAATCTGGAATATTGACACCTAAAATCAAAACGTCGCCTTTTAGTTTTTTAATTAACTTACGCAAAGACTTTGAGTATCTGGTGTAAGAACGCTCTTTTTGGTCGTAAAATAAAATATAGATATAGCGTTTTGAAGTGAAGTCTATGTTGTTGTTGCCAGAGAACTTAAGAGAAGACAAGGCCACACCTTTTTTCTTAGCCATTATGGTTTCAAAGTCGCCAGTTGTGATGGTGGTGATGTCGTCAAGTGGTTTGCGACGATTATCGTAGTCGTATTTAATTCCATAGTAAATACCGAAACCAGCAGACAAAAGAATTGTCAAGGCAGAAAAAACAATAATTATCCAAATAATGATTTGTTCTGCTTTAGAATAAGGTTTTTTAGGTTTTCTTTTTTTCTTTGAAGTAGTAACTTCGCTAGTTTGTAAATCTGGGTTAATTATATCCATTTTTGGTACCTCAATTCTCGTTAATTATACCATATTTTCGTGGTTTGAATTGTTTTCAAAACCCAGATAAAAGGGCTTTATTTAGCCGTTTATGGTTTATTATAAAATACTTTTGTGTTGTTAAGTAAAAAATTATTTAAAGGAAAGTTTTAATAATGATAAAAAGGTATGCACGCGTGTGTATACCTTTTTATTTTGAGTAGAATCTAAACTAAATTACCATTTATCGTTGATGTTGTCAGGTAAGTTAATAGCAGGTACGTCTGCACCCATTGCAACCATTTCAAATTCAGCTACAATATTAAACG
>CAUTRH010000055.1:0-4113 GCA_963540905.1 uncultured Acholeplasmataceae bacterium
AGCACTAGAAAGAATGTCTTCTAGTTCTGAGTTGACTTGTTCAATGGCTTTGTTAAAGGCTACACAAATTACGTCTTCAAGCATTTCTTTATCTTTAATAATGTCTGCACTAATTTTGCAGTCTACGACTTTTTTTGAACCAAGTAAAGTAATTGAAACACCAGCAGACTCACCTGTAAACTCAGTTTCCTCAAGTCTTTGTTGGCGTTCCATCATTTCTGCTTGTATTTTTTGAATTTGTTTTAACATTTGTGGATTCATATTTATTGCTCCTTGTTTGCAAGTTCGCCGAATACTGCGCTTGCGTCGAATTTTTTAGTTTTAACTTCTTTTAAAATTTTATCATATGCTGCGTATTTTTCAACAACAGCACTAAAGTCATTGGGAATAAACTCAAGGTTATTTCTAAGGTACGAACTAATTTGCGTTAACACAGTCTTCGCATCTTGTTTAGTTAACAAAATTACTCTCGTGATTTCTGGCAAAAAGTTATTAACTTCTTTTAAAAGAATGGGATATTTTGCTGTTTTGTAGATTTCAGTGCATGCAGTTAATCCATCTGCAGCAAGTAATAGAGTATTTGGGCTGGCTAAAACTATTTCAAACTTGCCAGAAAGTCCAGAGACATCTGGGTCGTTTGCTGATTTTAAGAAATCAGAGTTATAGAGTTTTGTTTCTGCCTCTTCTCTAAACTTCTTTTTGGCGTTGTCAAGCAGATCTTTAAAGTCTTGTTCAGTTAGACTGAAAGGGCTTTTAACTGAATCTTTGCTAATTTTTTCAGGACTTGGTGAAAAAGCCACTGGATTACTTGCAAAAATATCGCCGTGTGTTTCGGGTGTAGTTTTTACTTGTGGTTGTTCGGATGTTTTAACTGCAGGTTTTGTAGTTTCTAGGTTTGTGTTAAATACAATCGCTTCTTGTTTGCTTATGATTGAGTAAATTTTGATTAAAGCAACCATCAGCATATTTTGCTTAGAAGTTGTGTATCTGATTTCTTTAATTAAGGTGTTTAGTTCGCTAAATATTTCTAAAACTTTTGCTTTGTTTAGTTTTTTAAAAAGGTTGGGTTCACCTGTTGAAATTTTTAGCAAAATTTGTTTGAAGTTATCAATAAAGGCGTCAATTATTGAGTTTTCACTTTTACCTGTTTTAAGTAGTGTGTCAAGCATAGCAACAGCGTTGGCCAGGTCGGCGTTGTCAAGTGAATTAATAATTTTTAAAATCTCGTTTTCGTCAACTCCACCAATAATTTTTAAAACGGTTTCTTTGTCGATTTTTTGACCAGCATAAGCAACTGATTTGTCCAGCAAGACCAAAGCATCTCGCATTGCACCTTCTGCTTTTTTAGCAATTAAAGTAGCGGCTTCTTTTTCTAAAGTAATTTTTTCTTTTTTAGCAACTTCAATAATTTGTCCTTCTATTTCAGTCTCTGTTAAAGTCAGGAAGCTAAAGTTCATACAGCGAGATTGAATGGTTTTGGGAATTTTGTGTGGTTCAGTGGTTGCCAAAATAAAGACAACGTGTTTAGGCGGTTCTTCTAAAGTTTTCAAAAGCGCATTGAAAGCCGCGGTTGTAAGCATATGAACTTCGTCAATTATGTAGACTTTGTATTTTAGGTTTTGTGGTAAAAACACGCATTTGTCGCGAAGGTCTCTGATTTCGTCAACTCCGTTGTTGCTTGCTCCGTCTATTTCTACGATGTCTACAGTTTGTTCTTGCTCAATTGCAAGACAGTTTACGCATTTTCCGCAAGCATCACCTGAAGTTAGTTTTTCGCAGTTAATGGCTTTGGCAAAAATTCTGGCAATCGTGGTTTTGCCAATTCCTCTGGTGCCAGCAAAAATAAAAGAATGCGGAATGCTGCCGCTTTTTAGAATTTGTCTAAGAATTTGAATGATTACCGCTTGACCAACAACCTCTTTTAGTTTACTTGGTCGGTATTTGCGATATAAAACTTTATACATAGTTATTTATTTGCCAAGGCAAAAATGACTAAAGATGTTTTTGTTTACATCGTCGTCATACACCTCGCCAAGTATCTCCTTTATAGCGTTGTAAGCGGTTTTAATGTTCATCACCACTAAGTCAGCGGTTAAGAAGTCTGCAGAACTGTGGGCTTCTTTTAGTTCAGAAATTGCTTTTTCAAGTAGGGTAATTTGTCTTTGGTTTGACAAAAACGCCAAGTCTCTGGTGTCTAGATCTGTTAACTTTAACTTAGTTAAAATAGCGTCTTCAAGCGGTTTTAAGTCTTTATCTAAAGTAGAAATGTAAACAGAGTCTTTATCTTTTTCTTTAATTCCTAAGTCTTTTTTGTTTGCAATTTTAATTAGTTTAGCGGGATCTATTTTATTTAAAATTTCTAAGTCTTCTTTGGTTAACTTTTGGTTAGCCTCAAAAACAAATAAAACTAAGTCAGCAGTTTTGATGGTATCTAGACTTTTTTGAATACCAAGATTCTCAACTAGATTTGTGCTTTTGCGGATGCCCGCGGTGTCAAGTAAGTTTAGAGCAATGTTGTTAAGCACAATTTTACCTTCAACTATGTCACGGGTTGTACCTTGAATGTCAGTAACTAAAGCCTTGTCTTGTTTCAAAAGTGAGTTTAAAAGAGATGACTTGCCAACATTGGGTCTGCCGACAATTGCCACAGAAACCCCAGTTTTTAGCATTGTAGTGCTTTTTGAGTTTCGCAAAAACTCAGTTAAGGCGGTTAAAATCGCGTCAATTCTTGATTTTAGTTCAGAAGTTTCAAGATCAGCTGCTTCGTCAAACTCAGGGTATTGCAGTTTAACTTCAATGTCTGAAATTAACGCCAAGGTTTGTTCTTTAAACTCAGAAATTTTCTTGCCAGTTTTACTAAGTAGTGAGTTTATAGAAATTTTGGCAGCACTCTTAGTATCTGCCTCAATTAAGTCCATCACAGCCTCTGCTTGAACTAAGTCAATTCTGCCGTGTAAATAGGCACGGTAAGAAAACTCACCAGGATGAGCCATTCGGATATTTAGACTAAGTAATCTCTCAAGCACTAAGTTAGTTACCAACACACCGCCATGACAAGAAATTTCGAGCATATCATCTGCTGTAAAAGAATGCGGTTTTCTAAAAACTGCAACAACTACTTCGTCAATTGGCAGGTTGCCTTTGTCTAAAATGAAGCCGTAGACCAGGGTATTTCCAGGAACTTCGGTTAAGTCTTTGCCTTTAAAGATAGTGTTGACTTCTTTGATGCAAGTTTTTCCCGAAACTCTTATAACTGAAATCGACCCCTTACCATAAGGGGTCGCAATTGCAGTGATATTATCAAAATCAGTGTTGTTTAAACTCATCAACGTGTCTAGTTTGCAAATCGTCTTCTTTGTTCAAAATAGCGTTGGCGTCTTCTGCTTTAATCTCACCTTGTTTAACTTTGTGAATTAAGTTATTACGGCAACTTACAAACGGATTTTCTTTGGAAACCATGTCGCGAATAAAGATGTAAATGATAATAACAGTTGCACCGATTACTCCAATTAACAAATAACCTGAACCTAAAATTAAGCCCAAAATTGCGCACGCCCAAATAGATGAAGCCGTAGTTAAACCTTTGATAGACATTTTATCCTTAATTATGACACCGGCTCCAATAAAAGAAACACCCGCAACAACTTGCGCGATGATTCTTTGACCTTCATTAGGTTGAAAAGCATTCAGTTCAAACATCAGTCTTTGGGTAATTGCAATTGAGCAACTCGCTATTCCTACCAAAAAGTAGGCAGATACTCCGACAGCCTTTCCTAAATTACGGCGTTCAAGTCCAACGATTACCGCGTAGATCATAATAATTAAAAGCGGCAGGATAACTTTAAACAGCCAGTCGTGGCCGGTTTGCAGGGCTTGTAGATCTAGTGAACCTTTAGTAATAGCCTCGGATATTTTAGAATTCTGATTTGCTGATTTATTGGTCGTAATGTTTAAAAGTAGTTCCAGCATTGTTAGTTATTTTTCTTTAAAACTTCCACAATTCTAGCGTCAAGGGCGTCAATTACTTTTGTGTGTTGTTTCATTTTATCCAGATGGCAACCCGCTGCAAAGTCATGTCCTCCCCCTGGAGGGAATTTGTTGCAAACTGAAGCA
>CAUTRH010000056.1:0-4113 GCA_963540905.1 uncultured Acholeplasmataceae bacterium
TAAAATAGCTTTAAGATATATTTTGGCATTTTGAAAAAAACGTATACTGATTTTGAGGTGTTGAATGGATTCAACAAAACTTTCTAGTTATATTAGTGCTAAAAAAGCGCTTAAAACAACAATTATTCTTTACTTGATTTTAATTGCTCTTGCTATTTTAATCCCGGTTCTACTAGTTACTTTAACAGGACTTACTGCAGGTTCTATTGCTGGCAGTCTTGGCTTAAATGTTGCTGCTAGTTCAATGCAAGGTTCTTCTTCATCTGACATTACTGCTATGTTTGGTTCTTATCTAATTTTATTTCTAGCTCTATTTATAGCAACAGGTGTTATTGGTTTACTAACATTAATATTTTATATTATCTCAATTGCTAAAGCATTTGAAGGCAAAGCAGGCGATATTTTACTTATCTTAGGATTCTTTTTTGGTATCCTTGGTTTTATTGGTTTATTTGTTAAACTGAGCTATGTTAATAGCCAAATTAGACAACTTCAATCTTACGTTTTCAATACTAATTTCTAACAATAAAATTTTTTTAGCAAAACAATTAAAGAGCACAAATTATCCTAGACTTCGGGTAATTTGTGCTTTTTAATTTGAAAAATAATTCTTTTAGATTAGTTTTCTAAGCTAGTGCTTAGTGCTGATTTGATTTTTTCTTCAAAACTCAAAGGTGCTTCTTTTGAGCCAAATCTTTGAATAGCATCTCCTTGTCTGTTGACTAAAAACTTAGTGAAGTTCCACTTAATTCGGCCGCCCGGTAGCACTTCTTTTAAGTATTTGTAAAGTTCAATTGCGTCTTTCCCGTTAACCTTGATTTTAGAAAATTGCGGGAAAGTTGTGTTGAAATTCATCACACAAAAATTGTGAATTTCAGAATCCGTGCCTGGTGCTTGCATTAAAAACTGATTGCAAGGAAAATCTAAAATCACAAATCCTTGATCTTTGTATTTTAAGTAAAGTTCTTCAAGTTCAGTGTATTGTTTTGTAAAACCGCATCTAGTTGCGGTATTGACTATCAATAAGACCTTTCCTTTATAAATGTCTAGTTTTAGGTCTTGGTTGTCTTGTGTTTTTACGACAAAATCATATACGTTCATAAATTACTCCTTTTCGCCTAACTGCAGTTTAGCAATCTCTTCTTTTTGTTCAATAATCCTTTTAATTAAAGTGGAATTGCGCTGTTGCTCATCTACTGTACACATTTTAAGTTGACTAGGTTCACCAATTATAAACAATTTCTCTTTAGCACGAGATACTGCTGTGTAAAGAAGTTCATTGGTAAGCATTATATAAAAACGACTTAGTAAAATAACAACTGCTAACTTATACTCAGAACCTTGAGATTTGTGGATAGTAGAAGCATAGGCAAGTTCTGTATCTTCTTTAATATCAACAGGCAGCGATACTAAATTATCACCAATTTTAAGTACAAATGTTTTTGCCTGAATATCAACGACTTTGCCAATATCTCCGTTCATAACACCATGATCTGGGTAGTTTTTAGTAATCATTAGTTTGTCGTTAATATAAAAACGTGAGTCTTTTCTAATCTCTAAAAAGCGGTCTCTGTTTTCATAGGGAATAAAGTAGTTTTGACAAATCTTGTTGATATCGTGAACTCCACACTCCCCTTTTTTCATAGGAATTAAAATTTGAAAGTCTTGGTAAACATCAATATTTTGTTTTTCACAAAGCTGCAAGAAGTTAACGATGTTATTGCGGATATATTCAGCTGAGCATTCGCCCATACTTAAATCATAGTTTATAAAGTTTTTGTAATTAGTTTCATTTACTTGTTTATTTTTAAGCGCAGAAATTAAAGGAACGATACCAGAGTCTTTGCTTTGTCTGCAAATTTGGTTTAAAGTAGTCACTGGAAAACATTTTGAGTTAATTGAATCATTTAAAAATAGACCTGGTTGGATACTTGGCAACTGGTGGCCGTCACCAATAAAAACAACCTTAGTGTTTTTGTCAATTGCTCTAAGCAATGCATCTGCTAGGCGAATATCTAACATTGAGGCCTCATCTATAATGATTAGCCCAACATTTTTAAACGGCTGATTTTCGTTTCTTTTAAAGCAATATGAACGCTCATCTATAGCAGGAATCCACTCTAGTGCTGAGTGTATAGTCGCAGTTAAATCACCTGTGCTTTCGTGGATTCTGCGAGCAGCACGACCAGTTGGTGCTAAAAGTAAATTCGCAGTTTTAAAAAGATTAGTTTCGTCGTTTTTGGCATATTCAAGGTAAATATCATTAACTGCTTTTAAAATAGTGGTCTTACCAGTACCAGGTCCACCTGTGATAAAGGAAAGTGAGTTAGTTAAAGCCATTTTGATAGCCTTAACTTGGTCTTCTGTGTAAGAAATGCCAGTTTCTTTTTCCTTTATTCTAATTTGCTCTTTAATAAACTTAAGAGGTAGTGAGTTGGTGTTGTTTGCAAATATATTGTTAAGCATTTTAGCAACATTAACTTCTGCTTTGTAGATCTCTGGTAAATACACAAAACCATCTTCAAAAAATAAACGATTAGCGAAAATCAAGTTATCAATAGCGGTTTTTAAAGGATATTCACTAATTTTGTATTCATCAATTTTCTTTAAAAAAGTTTCGGTTTCTTGAATTAGTGCGTCTTTTGTGTAGTAACTGTGTCCATCAATTGAATAGGCACTAATCACGTGGAAAATTGCTTCTTCTCCCCGTTTTAAGTCAGTTTTTTCAATACCTAGTGCTAAGGCTACTAAATCTGCTTTAGTAAAACCAAACCGGTTAATTTTTTTTGCTAAGATATATGGATTTTTCTTAATTTCAGTGATTGGATTTGGCAGTTTTTTAAAAATCTGGGCAGAAAAACGAGCAGAAATTCCAACTGAAGTTAAGAAATTTAAAATCTCAACCTCTTGGAAGTTCTCTTGAACTTTTTTGGTGATTTCTAGAATTATACTATTTGAAAAACCAAGGTTATTTAGACAACTTGGGTTTTCGTTAATTTTTTTAACAGCATCACTGCCCAACGCTTGCCAGATTTTAGTTGCCTTAACTCTACCAACTCCTTGGATGTTAAGAGCTTTAAAAAGATTTACCAGTTGTTCTTCAGTGGTGCCATGCGGAATTGAAAAAGAAATTAGTTTAAAAGATTTAAAAACAGGGTGTGGGATTTTGGCGTAAGTAACTTCATAAGCAGCCCCTGCACGTAGTGGCTTTCCGTTAGAAAACGCCTGAAAATTACCAATAATTCTAACGCCATCTTTTTCACCTTCTGCTTTAAACAAGCATATCATGTACTCAAGGCCAGTCTTTAAGGTTTTTAGAAAAATAAGTTGGCGAGTTGTAGTGTTTTCAGTTTTTTCCATTTGCCTTAATACCTCCTTAAATCAGCGTCCATATACACATCTTTAATACGGCCAGCACCAAGACAAACATCACCTCGATACAACACTAAAAACTGACCAGGTGTTACTGCTTTAGTTGGTTTAAAGGAAACTTTTGCAGAGTTGTTTTCCAAAAACTCAACTTCAACTTCAATATCTTCTTGTCTGTAGCGGAATTTAGCAAAGTACTTACCATTTTGTTTCGGTGCTCTGAAAACCAAATTATCAATAAAGCAGTTATTTGAGTGCAGATACTCTAAATTACTTTCAGGAGCCACTAAAAGAGTGTTTTCTTCAGGGATTTTACCAACTACGTAAAAAGGTCCTTCAAACTCATAGGTTTTGCCTAAACCTATGCCTTTTCTTTGTCCGATTGTATAGTTAATTAGCCCAGTGTGTGTACCTGCTATGCGGCCATCTAAAAATTTAATTGGGCCTGCTGCAGTTTTTAAGTAGTTAGCCAAAAAACTTTGGAAATTTCGCTCACCGATAAAACAAATTCCGGTTGAATCTTTTTTTGTACTGTTTGCTAAACCAGCAGCCTCGGCAATTGCCCTGACTTCTTGTTTAGTTAAATTGCCAACTGGAAAAATTGCTTTTTTTAGTTGTTTATCTGTAAGTTGCGACAAAAAGTAAGTCTGGTCTTTGTTTTTATCAATCCCTTTAAGTAGCATTTTTTTGCCGTCTATTATTTCGGTTCTAGCGTAGTGACCCATTGCAATAAAGTCAGCACCT
>CAUTRH010000057.1:0-4070 GCA_963540905.1 uncultured Acholeplasmataceae bacterium
TTAAAGTCATACGCTACAACCCCAATGTTGAAACTGGTTTAACTGACCAAGAAGCGGAAAACAGACGAATTCTTGGTATGGCCAACAACTCCAAAACTAAGACCTCAAAAAGTTATTTTGCAATTTTCTTTACCAACATCTTCACGTTATTTAACTTAATTATGTACCCACTTGCAGTTTGGCTAATTACAGTTGGTGCAAAACCACAAAACTTGGTATTCTTAGTCGTTACTACCATTAACATAATAATTGGAATTATCCAAGAAATTAAAGCAAAATTAACTATTGAAAAACTAACTATCTTGCAGCAACCCACAATTACTGTTTTAAGAGAAGGCAGTCAAAAAGAAATTAAATCAAAAGAAATTGTTTTAGACGATTTAATTATTTTAAAACCAGGTAGACAAATTCCGTGTGACTGCGTGCTGGTTTCAGATGGTGGTCTTGAAGTTAACGAAGCACTCTTAACTGGTGAGTCTGATGCTATCGTTAAAGACAAAAAAGCCGCACTTTACGCCGGAAGTTTTGTAGTTTCCGGAGCTGGTGTTGCACAAGTTGTGGCAGTTGGCAAAAATGTATACATTGAAAAACTAACTAGCCAAGTTAGAAAAGTTAAGAAAAATAAATCTGAACTGCTTAAATCGCTCAAACTCTTAATTACTATCTTAACTGTCTTAATTATTCCAATCGGCTTTACTTTATTTTACTTTTCAACAAACCATTTAGATTTTAGCAACTCAGCAGTTTATAAAACTGCCGTTGAAAAAACAGCAGGTGCGATGGTCGGAATGGTTCCAACTGGTCTGTTCTTACTAACTTCTGTTGCCTTGTCAGTTGGTGTTCTTCGTCTTGCTAAACACAACACATTGGTTCACAACTTATACTGTATTGAAACTCTGGCTCGCATTAACGTGCTTTGTTTAGATAAAACCGGAACAATTACAGATGGCTCAATGTCCGTAAAAATGTCAATGGACTTCAATCAAACTGAGTCTATATATTCAAACGAACAACTACTTCAGGCTTTTTTAAATATTGACAACTCAGACAACCCCACAAACTCCGCTCTAATTGAACGTTTTGGTAATAACTTTGCATTAAAACACAATGCCTTCATTCCTTTTTCGAGTAGTCGTAAATACTCAGCGATTGAGTTTGAAAAGGTTGGTACTTTTTATTTAGGTGCGCCTGAATACATCATCAAATCTAAGTTTAAACAAATTAACGACAACGTAGAAAGATATATCCTTGAAGGTTTTCGCGTTTTGGTGTTTGGCTACACCAAAACGCCACTTGGTGACAAAATCCCACAAGACGTGACTCCACTTTCTTTAATCGTAATTGAAGATACAATTAGAACAGACGCTCTTGACACCATTAAGTTCTTTAAAACTATGGGTGTTGACATTAAAGTAATTTCTGGTGACAACCCGCTTACGGTTTCTAGAATCGCTGAGCGTGTTGAAATTGAAAACTATAACAAATATATTTCACTGGAAAATGTAAAAGATGAAGAAATTGAAAATATTTGCACAGAATACACTATTTTTGGCCGAGTTAATCCAACTCAAAAACGTTTGCTCGTTCAAGCCCTTAAGAAAAAAGGCAAAACGGTTGCAATGACCGGAGACGGTGTCAACGACATCTTAGCACTACGCGAAGCCGACACTTCTATTGCTATGGCTGAAGGTTCTGAGGCTGCTAGAAACGTCGCTGAGGTTGTTTTGATGGACTCAAACTTCTCATCAATGCCAAAAATTGTCGCAGAAGGCCGTAGAGTTATTAACAACATTGAAAAAGTGACAACCTTGTTTATTACCAAAACTATTTTTTCAGTGGTACTTTCTTTAATTGCAATTTACTTAGCGGCTGTTAAAAGAGGGGCATATCCGCTTGAACCAATTCAACTAGTTCCAATTGAAAGTTTAGCAATAGGCATTCCTTCGTTTTTCTTGGCACTTGAATACAACAATAGCGAAATTAAAAAAGACAACTTCTTATGGAGTATCATTAAAAAATCTATGCCAAGTGCTTTGACGATAATTCTAGAATGTGTATTGATTTATAGTTTAAGTAAAACTCTAAACTTAACCGCACAAGGACATGAAAGAGTTATTCCTACCTTAATTGTTTACAGTGCAACTACAATTTGCTTAATTACTCTGCATAAAATCTGTCTGCCAATGAACTTCAAACGCGGAATGCTAGCGACTACTATGATTTCTATTTTCATCGTGCTTGTCACATTTATGTCTGAATTCTTTGCAATTGCTCCGATCTTTAAAGTTGGCTACTACACAGGAAACGCATTAAATGTTCAAGAATTATTGCTGTTAGTTATACTACTTCAAGCCGGTTGGCCACTGATGTATCTGTTTACCAACATTGTCGCTTGGACTAAAAAAGGAATCCATAACGCAGTTGTTTTCTTTAGAGATTCCAATAACTTACCGGAAGACAACCAGAAATGATTTACTTTGGTAAAAACGTTGTTAAAGAAATGATTTTAAATCACTTTCCGATATTCAACGTTTATTTAGATGAAAAGTTTGCAGACTATAAGTTTTTAGAGTTTTTAAACCAAAACAACTCAAAAATAGAAAGGGTCACCAAAGAACGCTTATTTAAATTAACTAACACGAAAGACCACCAAGGGATTGCCGTCAATGCAAGTGACTTTAAATATTTTGAGTTATTAGAACTACTTACTAAAGATATTAAAAAAATAATTATCTTAGATTCAATTCAAGATCCGCATAACCTTGGTGCCTTACTTAGAAGTGCTGAGGCTTTCGGGATTGACGCAATTATAATTTCTAGTAGAGAACAAGTTAAAGTAACACCAACCGTTTTAAAAGTATCTGTGGGTGCGGCAATTAAAGTTCAGATTTCAATGGTTAAAAGTATTTCAAAAGCCATAGAAACTCTAAAAGAAAATAATTTTAAAGTCTATGCTACCACTTTAAATACAAATAAATCTGTTTCTTGCTTAAAAGCAGAAGACAAAATTGCAGTAATTCTTGGAAATGAAGGGCTAGGCGTCAGAAAAAATTTAATTTCGCTTTCTGATGATTCTGTGACCATTCCAATGATTGGCAAAATCAACTCACTAAACGTATCTGTTGCTGGTGCGATAGTGATGAACGAAATGACTAGAAAGGATTAAAATGATTAACTATAATGACTACGAACTCATTTATTTAGTTCAGTGTCATTATGACCAAACCAGTTTAAAAATCATTTTTGACAAATACAAAGCATTTATCTACAAAGTAGCCTTAAGTAAACGCATCTATAGTCTATCTTTAGAGGACCTTGTGCATCTTGGCTTAGTTTCACTTAAAACCGCCATTGAAAGTTACTCAGAACTTTTTAACAAAACTTTTATGCGTTTTTTTGAACTAATTTATCTAAGGCGACTTTCTAGAGAACTTAAAAGTGCATACAAAAAAGCACAGCATATTACCAATATAGACCATGAAATAATTGATAATGTGCTTTTGGTAAGCGACAATATTGAACAGTATTCATATGAACAAGAAAAACCTGAAGTTGCCGAAATTCAGTTTAAGATTAAAGATTTAGCACTTGTTTACTCACTTACTTTAAAAGGTCTTAAACCAAACGAAATAGCCAAACAAACGGGTTTTCTAATTAAAAGAGTTTACAATTTGCTGGCAAGAATTCGCCAGGGAATTAAGAATTCTGGCAAGAGAGTCTTGAAACAAAAAATTGTGAGGTTGTGATGAACACACTAAAAATTAAAAATTATTCAGTTTCTATTGAAGATAAACAAATTCTTAAAAACATTTCTCTAGAAGTTAAAAGCGGAGAAGTGCATGTAATTATGGGGCCAAATGGAACTGGAAAATCAACGCTTTTAACTTCCTTAATGGGACATCCTTTATATACCATTGAAAGCGGAGAAGTTTATTTAAACCAACAAAACATATTGGAAATGCCCACTGATGAGCGTAGCCGCTCTGGGCTTTTTTTGGCGTTTCAAAATCATACAGAAATACTTGGCGGTAAGAATGTAGATATTTTCAAAGAAAAAGAAGAAGAAAAGA
>CAUTRH010000058.1:0-3905 GCA_963540905.1 uncultured Acholeplasmataceae bacterium
CATGTTTGAGTGATGTGCAATTTCCGCCCCCTCTAAAACTTATTTCAAATTGATAATCAAGTGTAGTTAGTTTGAGTGATGTGCAATTTCCGCCCCCTCTAAAACTTTTTAACTATATTTTCTTCAAAATCCCATGTTTGAGTGATGTGCAATTTCCGCCCCCTCTAAAACTTGAATAGTCTTATTTACCATTTTTCTTTCGTTTGAGTGATGTGCAATTTCCGCCCCCTCTAAAACTGTTTGTTTAGAATGTTAAACGCATTGTTAGTTTGAGTGATGTGCAATTTCCGCCCCCTCTAAAACTAATGTAGGGGGATGGTACCCCTGCTAGCAGTTTGAGAGATGTGCAATTTCCGCCCCCTCTAAAACGCTTTAATCGCGATTTGTGCGAGTGATGTGGTTTGAGAGATGTGCAATTTCCGCCCCCTCTATAAAACCTTTTGTTAAGGCCAAACGCAATTTCTCATCAAAATACATAGCACTACAGGTGCTTTTTTATTTTGTCATAAAAAATAATTTAACTATTGTAATTTTATGACAAAGGATGTTATACTTATCTAGTAAGGAAACAGATATAAATGGATTTAGTAAAAATTGGTAAAAAAATCAAAGAACTAAGAGAAAACTCTGGCTTAACACAATATAATGTTGCTCAGTTTCTTTCTTTAGACCAAAGTATGATCGCAAAAATTGAAAATGGTGATAGAAACATCAGTTTGCATCTTTTAGAAAGGATAGCAACCTTATTTTGTTGTTCATTTAAAGAAGTTTTGATTAATAATGATTTAAAACCAAATTTAACTATTTCTTTTAGAGCAAAAGATACCAACTCAGAAGATTTGGAATCTCTTTCTGTAATCAACAAAATAGCACTCAATCAGTTCGAAATGGATGAAATTGACACGGAGAATCCGCATGAATAGGCAAGAATTAAGAGACAAAGCAGAAGTGCTTAGAAAAAAACTTGACCTAGACAACTACAGTCCTATTGAAACTTTTAAACTTGTACAAGTTATAGATAATTTATCATTAGTGTTTTACCCGCTTGGTAAAAATATTAGTGGTGCATGTTTTAAAGGAAAAAAATCTAACTTAATCGCTTTAAACTCAGAAATGTCTGTTGGTAGGCAAAATTTTTCGTTTGCACACGAACTTTATCATCTATATTATGGTGATAATAATAAAAGCACAGTTAGTCCTGTCAATATTGCTAGTAACAACCTGGAAGAAAATAACGCAGAAGTTTTTGCTTCATATTTTTTAATCCCACAAATTTCTTTAAGAGAAAATGTAAATAAAATTCATATTGATAACAAAACCACTAAAATATCAATATCAGATGTAATTAAGTTAGAACAGTATTTTGGAGTAAGCCACAAGGCTATGCTTTATAGGTTAAAAGGCGAAAACTATATAGATGAAAATGAATTAAAAGAAATGAAAGAAATAATTGTTAGTAAAGAAGCAAAAAAGCTAGGATATGACACAGCACTTTATTTTTCAAACGAAGAGAGAAAAACTACAGTGCTTGGACACTACATAAGTTTAGCAAATAAACTGCTTGATAAAGATAAAATCTCTCAAAATAAATATGATGAATTATTGTTGGATGCACTTAGAACAGATTTAGTATATGGAATTGATGAAAAACAAATACCTGAACTCGGTTAAACACATATATTTTGACACAGATTGTTTAGTCACTTTTTTATTAGTTGAAAGAGAAGAGATTTTAGAAAAACTGTTTAAAGGCAGAATAATAATTCCAAGACAAGTATATGTTGAAATAGAAAAACTAGTCATCAGAAAAATACTAAAAATAAAACCAAATGATTTTATTAAAAACTCAAAAGCACAAATTTATGATGCGATGATTAACTCAGATGAAGAAAAATTATTCGAAGAACTAATCCATGGTGAAAATGGTAAGTCAATTGGCAGCGGAGAAGCAATATGCATAGCGTTTGCAAAAACTTCAGGCGGGATTTTATCCAGCAATAATTTAAAGGATATTTGTTATTATATTAAAAAATATAATCTGGAGTTTATTACCACAGGAGACATCTTAGTTTTGGCTTTACAAAAAGAAATAATAAACATAAATGAAGGTAAAAAGATTTGGGGAATGATGCTGAAATATAAAAGAAAAACTGGTCCAAATACTTTTAAAGAATACTTAGAAAATTACAATAACTCTGAAGGTCAAACGCACTATCCGTGTAAATAACAAGACGATTTTCAAAAGGAACAATAAGAACTCTCACAATTCTTTTAAAGTCTCACCGATTTCGTTTTTTTGAACTAAATAATAAAGCGGAATGCCAATTAAGTAAAGTACTGCACCTTCTCCGATTGCAACATAAATATAAGTTGCTAAAAAAGGCAGACCTAAAATTAGATTAAGCATCACTGCCACTATAGCGCTACCAATTATAGTTGGAGCAAGTAGTGCAATAAATATATTTTTTCTAAGTGCAAACATCAAAATTAAACAAATAACTGTGGAAAGTGTTCCAAAAATTACATCCCAAATCCCTAAAGGGCTAAACAAGTTAGCAGTAAAACACCCCAAAACTATACCTGGTGCTACTTTGAAGTTAATTAACACGAAAACCATTAAAATTTCGCTTATTCTAAATTGAATTTGTCCATAAGAAAAAGGTTCTAACATCACTGTTAGAACAAAATAAATAGCAGCAATTGCTGCGTTTACAGTTAAGAGTTTTAAATATTTTTTTTGTTTATTCATTTCCTGTTTTTATTTTGCTGGTGTTCTGGAATACAGCATTTTTAAAGTTTTTTTAAAAAAACTTATTTACTCACTTTTAAACTACACTCAGAGCAGTATCCATAAACTGTCAGTTCATGACTTTTTGGAGTAAAGTTTTGCAGTTCTATTGCATCTTTAATTAAGTTCAGAACCTTACAGTCAATTTCTAACATGTTTTGGCATTTTTCACAAATCATGTAGTGCGAGTGCTTATCTTTTTTGACAAAAAAATACGCAGTTTTTTCAAGCATAATGTGCTCAACTAACTTGTTTTGAGTAAGAAAATCAAGAGCACGATAAATTGTTGAGATATTGATGTCAAACTCCAGAAGTTTTGCGTAAATTTGCTCAACTGAGGCTGGTTTGGCAATATCTTTTAATATATCGTAAACTAGTTTTCTTTTCTTGGTAAACTGCATAAAATTCCCTTTTTTCTTACTAATTATAGCATTCTAAATACTAAACTCAGCCTTAGAGTGCTATAATTAAAAAGAATATGTAGGGGGAAATATGAATAAAAAACCACAAATTATTTTTAGTAGACCAGAAATGCTTAAACTAAATATTGCTGCTCTTGCTAAAAGAGGAGTATCTGTTAAAGACATTGCTGAAATTGCTTATTTACAACAATCTAAATACATCAAAGACATTCCATTTGAACTATGCACCGAATCTGTTGAAAAAATCCTTTCACTTAGAGACGTGTTTCACTTTGTTCAACTTGGAATTGCTATAGACATCGCTGCTGAAAAGAAGCAACTTGAAGGCCCAATTCAAGATATCATTGAACAAGACCTTGGACTTTTTGGAATTGATGAGACTTTTGCGCTTGACCTTTCTGGAATGTACGGAACCATTGGTAAGACTAATTTTGGTGACATTGACGTTAACAAACACGGACTTGTTAACCGCCTTAACGAAGACGGTAAAAACGACGGAGTTTGCCACACCTTCCTTGACGACATTGTGGGCGCGATTGCTGCCACTGCTGCCGTTCGTGTTGCGCAAATCTTAACTGAAAACAGTGTACTTGCTCAACAAAAATAGTTTAATTAAACTGTTTTTGTTATAATTTTCAACTTGACACAACCCAAAAAATTCAAAAATTTAATTTCTAGTAGTTTCTCTAAACTAT
>CAUTRH010000059.1:0-3892 GCA_963540905.1 uncultured Acholeplasmataceae bacterium
AATACGACAAAGTATATCTGCAAAGAAATATTACTCCAGTTGCGCAGGTCGACCAACTTGAGTATATTGACAATAAATTTAAAGGCAGAGCAGAATACCCTGATTTAAAAGATTTAGATAAAATTGAGTCTTTAATTCCGCACGACGATAAAGTTGAGTTTGACGAAAACGGTGATGTAACCGATGAAACTAAGTATTTAGGTGGCTCTTTTTATCGTAGACTTTACAACCCTAAACTAAAACACGTTGGCTACAAACCAATTCAATTTGATGGAAATGGCTATACAATAGACGGTAAAAATATCCGCCACGCCATTACTCAAAATTCAAGTGAAGAAGGCATTAACTTAACAATTGTTAGAGCCGGAATATTTTCTGTTCGTTCATTTGTAGATGTGCCTAGCATAGACAAAACTCCCGCTGTTAACTACAATTCGTATATTAAAAATGTTTATATTAAAGGTAATTCAAAATCACACACTATAGGTGGTGGCAATAAGAAAAAAACACCACTTTCTTCAGGCTCAATTTTAGGTGTATCTGCGTTTAGGTCAAAATTAGACATTGAAAACTCAGTAGTTTTAAACACTTCCGCTGGTTTTAACTTA
This sequence comes from uncultured Acholeplasmataceae bacterium, assembly GCA_963540905.1. Taxonomy (GTDB): domain Bacteria; phylum Bacillota_I; class Bacilli_A; order Acholeplasmatales; family Acholeplasmataceae; genus CALISC01. The sequence continues at coordinate 609 of CAUTRH010000059.1, forward strand.
ATTGCTTCAACCCACTTTATTTCACATACACGAATTGACAACGCTTTTATCAATGCTATTTTGTTTGCGAACGAAAACGGATATCATGACTTTAACGAAGTAATCAAGGAAGATACAATGGCCTCGCCTTCTGCGCTTTGGATTGAAAAATCCGAAATTAAGCGCTGTGGTGCTGGTGGTATTTACACTCAAGACCGTGATCGTCGTAAACGACAAGACGCAGACATCAAAGCCCAGTCTGCTGAGTTTAGTCAGGTTGTAGAAGCCGTAAGTGCTCCTGAACTTACCAAGCCTCATTTAACTGCGCTTAGCGGAAAAGCAGCTCGTTTGTTTTCAGTAGACCCAACTGTGGTGGTAAAAGAAACCATTGTAGAAGCGGAAGTTAACCTGTCTAACGAAATTGCGCAAGCCCTTGACTTAAACCGTTTTATTGGGCAAACCGTTAGCACAATTGAGCAAATTAAACAAATCTCTGGGTTTGAAATTGTCAAAAACAATAACGATAAAGCAAAAACTAAGAGTTTCTGGGCACCAATGTTTTTCACTAACTACAACCCGTTTGTACAACCTGTAAACGACCCTGAAAACCCTAACTACTTCCTTTCTCACAACCGTCCTGCTTGGGACGTAACTTTTAACTTAGCCGAACGCGAATACTCAACAGTTGACGACTTTTACTCAAGTCCAAAAGTGTCTGAGTTATTTTCAAACATGAAGTTTACCTTTTTGACTTTAAACTTCCCAAAACTTACTGAAATCAATCAAAACTTTTCAACTGTCGCAAAAATAGATAAGTTTTTTAAAGACAAGCCAAACCGCGGTATGGTTGACTTTATTAGTGAGTTTTACCAAGCTTTGCAACAAGGTGGAGATCCGTTTTTAACTCAAAGCGAAAAATTTGGCTATACCAATGTCTTTAAGATAGCGCCGGTTGTTGAAAACATCTTGCCAAACGCAGGTCGTTTTGCTGGTTGCATCTACATCGGCTACCGTTTTCAATCGTAATGAACACGCAGACTAACCGTATTTTAAAATTTAATTTACCCGCTCTTCCTAAAAAAGCAGATTTAGTGGTCCGAGTTTCTTTTGGTGCATTGATTTCGCTACTTGGAGCACTTATCATGTTGCTTCCAAAAAGCGCTGCTTTTTTAAGTCTAGTTAACCAGAACACAGCAAACCCAGCGTTTGCTGTTTATGTTTTAAATAACTTAGCAGTAGTTGCAAGACACCTTTATTTAACTTCAGTAATTTTGCTTTTAGGAAAAGTTTTAATTAAAGACTCAAAAACTAAGTTCACACCTATCTTTTATTTAGTTAACTTAGTTTTTTATCTTGCTTTTATTTTTAAAATTAGACATTTTTTTCAAGATCAAAGCGCGTATTTTAGTTTAATAGTACCGCTAATTTTAATTGCTACCTTTTTGGCTTTCTATGTCTTGGTGCGTTCTTTTAACACATCGTTTTTCCACTTTTCTAAAAAACACATATTTTATGAAGTTTTGCTTTACTTAGTTTTCTTTTTTTTTTCGCTGTCTCCACTTACCTTGCAAGTAATTTTTGGTCACATGACTTACCAAAAGTTTGTCTTTACTCGCGAGCACTTATTTATGCTACTTGCTCCGTTTGTCTTGATTTTCATTTTAACCAATGTATATATTAACCGTACACACGAATATAAAAAGTTTCTGTTGTTTACGGTATCTCTTGCCGTAATTTACTCAGTTTACTCAGTCTTAAATAAATCAGAAATATTTACTGCTAAGTTTGCTTTTTCTCCGTTTAAGTGGTTGTTGTTAGCGCTACCTTTTATTTTCTTATTTGAACTGAAACGCGCAATGTCTATATTTACTATGTTTTCAACTGGAGTTCCGCTGCTTTTTGTGTTTTTCTTGCAACTCAAAGAAAACGGCAGTTTCTTTAGTTTAGAAAACATGCTTGTATATTTACCCGCGCTTTACTTAATAGTACTCTCTGCGCTTGCCTACACTTTGAGGTTTTTTGAAATGCCAAGCGCAAAAGACTTAATAATTGCCCTGGTTTTCTTTACCTTGTTTTTTATAGTCGCTGTAGTAGTTTTAAGAATAGTAGATGGACTGTATCCCAACAATAAAACTGTGCAAGAACACGTTGACTTTTTCTACATTAACCGTCGTAATATAGTAGACCACGCTAAGTTTAAGACTTTCCTTGGCAATCTCCGCTCTAAATACAGAGCAGTTACTATTAAAGGAAAAACCGTAACTTTCCCGATTACCTACCTGTTTATCACTTGGGCAATCTGCACAATTACTACGCTAACCGTAAGTCAAATTTTTATGCAAATTCAAAAATCTTGTATTTCGTTTAGATTTGTTGTCCATAAACTCAAAAAAGACCGCCAGATTGGCGTTGTTAAAATTGGTAAAATTACTCCAGACCTTAAAAAGGAGCTTGATATGAAAGATAGTTTAGTTAAAGTTCAAAACTTTTCCAAAAAATACGCAAATAATGATTTTTATTCAGTAAAAGATGTTTCTTTTGAAATTTCTGGTGGTAAAATTGTTGGTTTTGTTGGCCACAACGGAGCCGGTAAATCAACCTTAATTAAGTCGCTAGTTGGGATTCAGACAATTACTGAAGGTACAATTTCAATTTGTGGCTACAATATTGAAAAAAATCCAACTGAAGCCAAATACTCACTAGGCTACGTTTCTGACAACCACGCGCTATACGAAGAGTTGACAGGACGTGAATACATTACTTTTGTGGCAAAACTCTTTAACGTACCAAAAGAAATAATTAAAACTAAACTACTTGAACTTACTGATTTCTTTCAAATAACTTACGCAATTGACCGCCAAATTCGCACCTACTCACACGGTATGAAACAAAAAATTTCGGTAATTTCTTCGCTAATTCATGAACCAAAAGTCTGGGTGCTTGACGAACCGCTTACCGGACTTGACCCAACTTCTGCATATCAACTTAAAGAAGCGATTAAAATGCACGCCAAAAAAGGCAACATCGTAATATTTTCTTCGCATATTATTGAAGTTGTTGAAAACATTTGCGATGAAGTTGTCATTATTAAACGCGGCCAAATGGTGATTAACGAAAAAGTATCTGAACTTAAGGCCAAATACGGCAACCTTGAGCAGATGTACATTAAACTAATTGAGCAGTAAAATGGCAGTTAAGTTTTACAACACTTTAAACTCGGTTCGTGAACACCCAAATCAGTTTTTGGTGTTCTGGCAACTGCTTAAGTCTGAATACGTTGATGCTTCTTTTGTCAAAATCAAAGG
>CAUTRH010000060.1:0-3800 GCA_963540905.1 uncultured Acholeplasmataceae bacterium
CAAAGGCAGGGCTTTTTTTGAAAACACAGCACTGCGGCTAAACCAAAAAAAGTAAAGTGGGATTAAAAAAAGCAAAGCCGCTAAAAAATAAACGAAGCCAAAAAAGTTGCGTTTTGAAACAGAAGCAATTCTGATTGTAAAGTAAACCAGTAAGAAAAATAGTATTGAAATAAAGACTATATCTGCGGTACTAAATTTTAAAAGTGTATTCATATTTTTTGACCTCTTTATATAATATTATATAAAAAAACGGGTATTTTCGCAAAGGAAATACCCGTTTTAAAGACTAATTTTGTTTAATTTTGGCAGTCTAAAATTGCCGAAATAAGTGTCTGAATACCTAAATACTCAGAGTTTAAAACTGAGTTAAAATCAACTTCAGGTTGGTTTAGAAGTTGGAGTTCTAAGACGTTTCTAGACTTTTTATTTAAGTTAGAGTTCTGTTTGTTGCCTTGAAAAAAACAGTTTGTGCGACTATCTAAAACCAAGTCTGGCTTCAGGCCGTGTAGTTTAAGTTGCATCGCCATTTGACAAACTCCAACTATCCCGAAGTTCAAAAACTCACCTTGTCCAAGTTCATCAATGTCTGTCAGTCTAAGCAATGCTATGTATTTTAAAAAAATCTTAAAATTACCAATTGCACCTAAGTTGTTTAAATAAAAGTAAACTGGGTCAAAGTATAGTTTGAATTTAAGTTTTTTGTCAATTAAAGTTTTTAAAGCGAGATGGTCTTGACTTTCTTTTAACCGAAAAATTATTTTAAAACCACGAAGTAGCCATTTTAGTTTAAGTAGTTCTTTTTTTAATTCTAGTTTAGTGTTTTTTAAAAAAATTGGACGAATTAAAATGGTTTTGACATTTAACTCTTTTAATCTTTTTAAAAAAAGTAGACAAACAGGCTCTGTAAGTTCTGAGTAAGTGTCGTAAACTGGTAAATACACTGAGTTGATTTTCAGTTTAAGGTCTTTTAGTTTACTAAATTTTTCTTGATTTAAATTAGTCAGCAAATCAAAAAAAGAAAGCAGACCTACTTGATTTAAAGTAATTTCTGTATCTAGTTCAAACTCACTTAGTCTAGAGACTACTGTGGTAAGTGTATCTGTTTCAAAATAAGATAAATTTACAATTGTTTTCATTTGGCAATCTCGTGCATTGCAATAGACCCAGCAACTGCGACATTTAAACTCTCGACATTTTGTGTGGTGATTTTAAAGTTAGTATCTAAAAGCGGTTTTAAATCAACTGGTATCCCTGCTCCTTCATTTCCTAAAACTAAAACTAGTTTAGAGTTAGTTTTTTTAAAGTTATGCGGTTCAGTGTGCTCAGTTCCAATAATTTCGTATCCTTGATTTTTAAGTTTGATAAGTTCTTTTACAATGTCTGCGCGAATTGTTGAACATCTAAAAATGCTACCTTTGGAAACTCTTACAGCAGTTTCGTTAAAAGCATCGGCTGTTTTTTCTGAAAGCAAAACAGTCTTAAAGCCAAAAGCCACCGCTGAGCGAATTAGTGCACCGACGTTTCTAGGGTCTTGAATGTCAGCCAAACAAAGAATTTTATCTGAGTAAATCTTAGTTTCTGGAATCTTGCAAACCACAACCGGACTAAGTTCAGTTTTAGTTTCTTTAAATAAAGCAAACACTGTTTTGCTGACTAAAATTGTTGGAGAATCTGCAAGTTCACAAGATATCACTTCTTTGACTAAATTAGCCTCATAAGCCTCTTTTACAAAGTCAGGGCCATAGGCTAAAAACAGTTTATTTTCATCTCTGGCTTTCTTTTTTAAAAGCGATAAATACAGTTTGATTTCTTTATTTTCTTTAGAAGTAATTTCGCGCATTTACTTGTTTTCCTTTAAAATTTCTGGATACACTGAACTAAAGTCAAGACCAGACTCAGACGGTAGATAAGTGTCATCTGCTTTTATGGTAAGCGATAAAACAGATGAGTTTAGGCATTTTTCAATTAACTCCGGTTTGTTAATTTTATCTTCGTATTCTTTAGTTAAACTTAATTTTGGGGAAGTTGTTGGATTTTTAGGCAGATAAACGGTGCAGCAATCTTCAAATGGTTTAATTGAAATTAAAAATGCGCCTATTTGTTTAGAAATAGCAATTATTTCGTTTTTATCCATACCAGCAAGTGGTCTAAAAACTGGCAACGACACACCTTCGTTAATTGTGTAGATTGATTGCAAGGTTTGAGAGGCAACCTGACCTACCGATTCACCGGTAAAGACACCAAGAGCGCCGACTTCTTTAGCAACGGCTTCAGTGATTTTATACATAAATCTACGCATCACAGTAATAATGTATGCGTCTGGTACTTTTTTTAAAATTTCTTCATGAATTTCTTTAAACGCTACAACATGGGTTTTAATTGAGTTTCCAGGCATATATTTTGCCAAAACTCTAGCCAGTTGAAAAACTTTATCTAAGGACTCAATTGGAGTTAGCGGAGTTGATTCAAAGTGAATCAGTTCAACCAAACAACCCTTTTTAATTGCTGAAAATGCAGCAACTGGCGAATCTATTCCGCCACTTAAAAGTGTTAAAACCTTGCCAGAAATTCCTGCAGGCAGACCACCAATTAGCGGATGTTTTTTAAAGTAAATGTAAGTTTTATTTGGCTTAATTACAGCATGCAAGGTGTTTAAAGGAGTGTGTACATCTACTATTAAGTGTTTGGATTGATGCTTTAAAATATAGCCAGCGAGTTCTTTACAAAAAGTTTGTGAATCAGGTGAAAATTGCTTATCTACGCGTTTTACTACTACTTTAAATGTTGAGTTTACAGTAATTTCTTGTTCAACTACAGCCAAGGATTTTATTTTAATTTCGCTGGCTGTACTATCTGCAAGGTGAATAAAACTAAAGGAAGAAAAACCAGTAAGTAGGTAAAGTGAGTCAACTACTTTTTGTCTGTTTCCCTCAGAAAACTCAAGTAAAACATGGTCATATAAAAACTCAACTTTAACACAGTATAAAGCCGTTTTTTCTTGAACCAAAAGGTTGGCTGCTTTTTTGAATGCTTTGATGTTTTTGCCTTTCAACATCAAGTCACCATATCTAAGTAATATATATTGATTTTCCATAAATAATACACCTTTTTTGCAGTATTTTAATATAAAATTGTCTCTTTTTGTCTATACTATTATATAATATTAGCGACGCAATTTAATGTTGTGGAGGAAATATGCCAAAAAAAATTATATATTTTTTTACCCTAATTTTAACTGCTTTGGCGTTAGCATCATGTTCAACTTCAGACAAAGCAGCACTATTTGAATACAGGCTAAAATTAGCAAAAGGTGAAACTCAAAAAACCTTAAAATCTTCTTTTAACCTAGATTCACTTATCAAAGGTAAAACTGTTAAATGGGAACTAGATACACCAAATAAAAATGTAATTAGACTAGAGAAAACTACTGTGGTGGTTGAACCTGGTGACAGAGAAGTTACTGCTATTTTAAAAGCAACTTATGAAGATTTTTATCGTGAGTTTGAATTAGTTGTACCAAAAAGTTCAGCACCTACTCCGCAACCTGGTCCACAACCTAAACCAGATCCAGATCCAGAGCCAAATCCACCAACTCCAAAACCAGAACCAGATCCGGATCCTACTTATGAAACTGAAGGCGATCCTGAACCAGAAGCACCACTAACTCCACTGGTTGATTTAAAAGATAGATTAAGTCTACCTGCAAACGACCCTAAGTTTAAACCACACAGCACTAAGTCTGATTTAGTGGGACACAAAACTAGACTTAAAGGTAAATACATCACAAGTTCAAACGCACC
>CAUTRH010000061.1:0-3696 GCA_963540905.1 uncultured Acholeplasmataceae bacterium
GCACCAGTTGCCGATAAAGCCCAGCCAATAAACTTGTGTGTATCTTTTAATTCATATTCAGGTAAAGGAATACTTCTAGTTTTTTTGACTTTAATGTTGTTGGCTGATTTGAAGCGCTTAATACCGTCGGTTTCCTTAAATTCAACAGTAATTTCTCTTAATTTATAATACTGGCGTACTACAGTGTTGTTATTACCGGTAGTAAGTGGAGCTGTTAGTATATTTTCAGGATGATTAGTGTCTTTTTCGTATAGTTCAGTATTTAAGGCTGAATATTTTTTATATACAGCGCCGTCTTCAACTTTTTGATTTTCAATAATTTCTGTAACTTCGTCGTATTTACCATCCAAAGTGTTTTCTTTTCCTTGTTTTTCTAGTTTGTGGACAACTTTATAGCGAACTGTTTCGATTGTTTCTTTAAAGTATGCAACTAAGGTTATATTATTAGTTACCTTGCTTAAAAAATTATAAGCACTTTGTTCTGAGTAGGTTCCATTCATTGAAACTTCGGTTTGCCAATGGATAAACTGATAAGTTCGCCCTTTTTTCTCAATAGTAGGATTTTCGTTTGGTTGTTCTACTTTTCCCTCGTATTTAATTTTTTGTGTTATAGGATTTGAAGAAATTATGCCACTAAACCTATCTTTGTAGTTAACTACAAAGTTAACATCAAACTCGCGGCGCTGATAAGTTATTTCAAAAATAGTAGATCCGTCTGCTTTTATAATTTCGCTTTGAGGCGGAAGTTGTGCAATAAAGCCGTTTTTGTTGTAACTACTGTATTCATGAGAATTGTTTAGTTAGACTACTGAATTAGTTTTAGCGGTATTAACAGTTGTTTTTATATCATCTGGAATATTCTCTTTTTCAATTCCTTTAAAGACGTGGCGGATTGTATAAGTAGTTTCAGCAGGCTCAAATACAGCCCAAACTTCTTTGGTTCCGCGTTCAAAGTAAATGGTTTCAGTAGGGTTGCCTTCTGCTTTTGCCCAACCTATAAACTTCCAACCTTTTTTTACACTTTGTTGTGGTTTGAAATCAAACTTTGTTCCAACTTTACCATTTTGTGGTCTCCATGCACTTGCATCAGCCTTATCTGTATCTCCAGCAGATAATTTAGGAGTTATTGTGGCTTGCGCGTCTTTTTCTGTGAACACTGGTTTGATTTTAATGTTTTGATTGTAGGCTAAGTTTTCATTAAAGTCTTGATCTGTATTGGTTTCAATTAGTTTGTCAAATATGTAGTCACTTGTAGCAGTTTGTTGTTTTTGGACTAACTTCATTTTAGCAATCAAATCACTTGGCACAGTTTGTGAATGTTTTAAGGTAAGTGTTTGTTTTAGTTCTAGCACAACAGACGCTGGAACTAAACCAATTCTGTCAAATTCAACCGTGTAAGTTTTTGCTTTAAAGTAAACTGTTATATAGTGTTTGTCTAAAGAAGTAGTTATTCTGACTTCTGTTGTAGAATTTGCTATGTCAAAGTTAGTTTCATGATAAGGACGAGGGTTATTAGCAAGATATTGATTCAAGATATCTTGAACATCTTGATCTGAAAACCTCGCAGTATCACCGATTTCTCTTTGTTTTACAAGTTGTCTTTCTACTACAGTGTCTTTTTGCTCATTTATCTTTTCCCAAATCATTTTAAGATAAACTGGACGGGTAGCAGTTGCTTCGGTCCAGATTGCTTTTAAGTGTAGATTTTTAGTAACTTTTAGGTTTTGAGAAAAATCTACAATTTCTCCAGTTTCTGTATTTTGCCAGCCTGCAAAAGTGTAAGTTTTAATTTGAGTTGGATCTGTTTTTTTAGGATGTTCAATATCTCTTAAATTTTCTTCAAATTTATAAGATGCATTGGTTTTGCTTTCTCCATTTAAAGTGCCGCCATTATAGTCATACTCAACAGAGTAAGTTTTTCTTTCATAAGTTAAAGTAAAAATAGTCTGGCCATTTGCGTTAATTGTTTTAGTTTCGTTTACTGGCTGAACTTCAAAACCTTCTTTTACGCGTGCATCTGCTTCAGTTACGGTAACTTGTGAGCCAACTTGCGCTTGTTTAACTTCAGTTTCTACAGTGTCTTGAATTGAACCAAAACCCTTGTAGACATGTTTGGTAGTATAGTTTACCTTGTCAACTTTTTCTTCAAAATAAGCAACTAAAGTTGTGTTTTTAGTAATTTTGTTGTTAGTAAAATCAAACTCATTAACCTCTTTATAAACATTGCCCATCTCGTCTTTAAGTTGCCAATGTTTAAAGGTGTAGGTGTAGCCTGGTTTAGTAATAATAGGGTTTGTTGGTCTAGTTAATTTGCCTTCATGCACAACAGTCTGACTAGGTTCACTAGATGTAACAACTCCTTTAAAATGATTGCCGTTATAGTTAACTTCAAAGTTAACTTTGTAGCGGTTTCTTTTGTATTTAAGTTCAAATACAGTGGTTCCATCTTTTTTAATTTTCTTTTTTAGCACACTAGAATTGTCTAAAGCAAAGCCGTAAGGTGCATTGGTTTGAGTTGGCGACAACTCAACTTCTTGTCCTGGAGTTTGACCTTCAACAATCTCTTCTTTTGTTTTGTCTTCAACAAAGTTACCAGTCTGGTCCACAGATTCAAAATATTTTTTAACTATGTATTTAGTAGTTGGCAAAACTCTTTTTCGCATAACGGCTTCAAGAGTAATGTCTTCGGTAATTGGAGTATTGAAGTCATATCTCGTGCGAACACCAGTTACTGGATCTACTAAATTCCAGTAATCCAGTTCAAGCAAATCTCCGTTTGCGTCAAATGCTGTCACAATTGAAGGAGTTAAGTAATTTGTTTCTAATTTTTGGCCGTGTGCTCGCTTTGTCGGAAGCAACTGATTGGCGTCATGCGGAGTAATAAAATTTACTGTGTGATATTTAATTGGTTTTTCTGGTTTAGGTTGATTTTGCTTAATTGATTTTAAGTAAAGTACGGTGTGAGTATTTGCAAGTTCCTTAGTAAAGTCTACTTTTTCAGTTAACGCACTGTCCATATACCAACCAGCGTAAGCATATCCTTCTTTTTGATAAACGTGTTCCTTTAACGGACTTCCTTTTTTAACAATATCAAAAAATACTCTTTCAACTCCGTCAAAGTAAGAAACCGCAACTAGGCCTTGTTTGTCTAGCTCTGGTCCTATCTTGTTGGTGTCTGTAGTGATGTCATATCTAGCAATTAGTCTAAGTTCAAATTTTACCCATTTCGGAATTTGAAACTCTTGGCCTGGATTTAGGTCAACACGGTTGCCTACTGGGTCAATGTAGTGCCAGCCAAGAAACTTAGAAATATAAAAAGGCGGGGTGTTGAACTTAATTTCAAGTCCTTGTTTTACAGGGTCGTAAGTTTTAGTTTTACCAATTGTTTTTTCAACTAGGTCATAAACTTGGGTTTTTTGAGCTTGGTTTTTAAAAATACCTGGTAGCACAAAATCATAAACTAAAGAAATGTGTGTATTGTTGTTAACGATAAATGCTCGACCTTTTGCATTTTCTTTGTTGAAAACCTGTTCTTTACTTACAGGTTGTCCACTTGCTTCCCCTTCTTCGTCAAACGCTACAAAACCTTTCATTTTATAGAGTTCTTCATAGATGTGTTTATATTCGGTTTGTAGTTTTGAGTAAGGAAGAATTATCGGTTTGCGCGGAACTGTACCGTCTTGTGATTCTGGGAAA
>CAUTRH010000062.1:0-3689 GCA_963540905.1 uncultured Acholeplasmataceae bacterium
TCGTGTGATGACCGAAGACTTTGGACTTAAGTTTGTATATACTTTGACTGGCTTTAAGTTTATTGCTGGTGAAATGAATAAACTAAAAGAAGGACAATATGTATTTGGCTGCGAAGAGTCAATTGGCTTTATTTTAGGTGAACACACTAGAGATAAAGACGCACTGCAAGCCGCTTACATGTTTTCAGAACTAGCATCTTGGCTAAAAGGTCGCAACCAAACAATTGTGGATTACTTAGACGAAATTTATGAAAAATATGGATATTATCTTGAGTACACTGAAAACATTGTCTTAAAAGGTTTTGAAGGTGCCGAAAGAATCCAAAGAATCGTGCAAAACTTTAGAGAAACCGGACTTGAATTAAAAGGACACACTATTGTTAAAGTAGAAGACTACAAGGCGCAAACTAGAACTTATCAAGAAGGCAAAGTTGAAAAAATTACTCTGCCTAAACAAAACTTCTTAAAATACTACCTAGAAGATGGCTCTTGGGTAACAGTACGTCCTTCTGGCACTGAGCCAAAAATTAAAATCTACTTCTCTGTACATACTTCTTCAAAAGCAAAATCAGTTGAAGAACTTGAGTCAATTAAGAGCCAAGTTCTGAAAAAAATTAAAAAAATTAAATAAGTAAGGGCTGTATTTGTGGACTTTCAAAAAAGACGAACTAATTTATTTAATCTGCTGCCAGCGGGTTCTATTACCTTGGTGTTTTCTGGCTTTGAGTTAAAGTACTCAGCAGACCAAACTTTCCCGTTTGAAGTAAACCGTGATTTTTATTATTTAACCGGAGTTAATGAAGACAACTGCGTGCTTTGCTTAGTAAAAGGCCAAGACAGCACGCAAACTATTTTATTTAAAGAAGAAACCGACCCAACAATTGCCCTTTGGATAGGCGAGCGCTTGACTTTAAAAGCCGCCGGCGAAATTGCGAAAATTCACACGGTTTTAAATATCTCTAAATTAAAGGGATACGTTCAAGGCTTAACTGAGGCTACTCGCTCTGCTGTATTTGGAGAGATTAACACTCTTTACTTAAACTTAGAGACTGACTTTTTGTATTCAGATAGTTATAAGTTTGCAGACTTCGTTAAACAAACTCTGCCACAGCTAACTATTCAAAATGTTCATCAGAAAATCGCCAGTCTGAGAATGATTAAAGACAAAGAAGAAATTAAGTGCTTGCAAAAAGCAGTCGATGTAACTGCAGACGCACTTGCTGCCATTCGCAAAAACATTAAGTCTGGAATTTATGAATACGACATTGAAGCAGAATACAACTATGTACTTAAGAAAAATAATACTAGAACTTCGTTTGCTTCAATTATTGGAAGTGGCAAAAACTCAACTACCTTGCACTACGTGGTAAACTCAGACAAAGTAGAGTCAAATACTTTGTGTGTTTGTGATGTGGGTGTGAACTTCCAAAATTACGCTTCAGATATCACTAGAACTTACCCAGTTGATGGTAAGTTTACCACGAGACAAAAACAAATTTACAATATTGTGCTAAAAGCCCAAACTAAAGCAATGGCAGCACTTAAACCAGGTTTAACTTGGCCTGAGTATAACAAAATTGCTCGTGACGTCTTAATTGAAGAAAGTCTTAAAATTGGTTTAATTAGGAAGCCTGAAGAAATTGGCAAATATTACTACCACTCAGTTGGACATTTTTTAGGTTTAGATGTTCACGACACCGGTGACTACACTAAACCCATGGAAGCAGGAATGTATTTAACTTGTGAACCAGGTCTCTATATTGCAGATGAGAAAATCGGAGTTAGAATAGAAGACGATATTTTAATTACTAAAGACGGACATGTTTGCTTGTCTTCAGGAATTGAAAAGGACCCAGATAAAATTGAAAAGCTGCTAGCCTGTAAAAAATAAATAAGTATTTTTTTTCAAAAACGCCTGATTAGGCGTTTTTTACTATTTTAGGTAAATTAAGGAATTCCCAACTACATCTACTATATTAAATCTGACTTAAATTTTATTTGTCAGATTTACAAATTGCGTAAATTTTTAGGCTATAAATCATATTTAGCACAAGTATTTAAAAAAATTTCCGAACTCAGGTTAGCTATATTTTTGTGAAAAGTTCAGGTATTTTTCGTGTAAATGTCGGTGTAAATGTCGGTGTAAATGTCGGTGTAAATGTCGGTGTAAATGTCGCATTTTAATTGAAATTTGTCGCTAGATATGATATTTTAAATTTAAGGAGGTTGTTATGCTGGTTGAGTCAAATAAAGTTGAATTAAAGGTAAAATACACTAATCAAATTGTAAAGGAAATTGTCGCATTTTTGAATGCAGAGGGCGGAAAAATATACATAGGTGTTGATAATGATGGAAAAGTTGTCGGTGTTTCTAATATTGACCAAATTTTAAGGTCAATTTGCGACATTATCACTACACAAATAGAACCAAGCGCACAAGACATGGTAAAAACAGAACTAGAAAGCATAAATGGCATTCTTGTCGTAGTGGTAATTGTAAAAAAAGGTATATCTCCTTTGTATTGTATAAAAAAGTATGGTTTTTCAACAAGCGGATGTGCAATTAGGGTAGGTTCTTCTTCAAGAGAAATGGATGCAGAACAAATTAGAATAAGATATAAACAAAAATTTTTTGACGACGATGTTTTAGTCTCTTCTACTACTAACTTACCAATTTTATCGTTTCAAACTTTGAAAAACTCCTATTTAGAATTTGGCTATAAATTAAATGAAGAAACTTTTGAAACTAATCTAACATTAATAAACGGTAGCGGTAAATATAACAAAATGGCCGAACTGCTTTCTGATAATAATCGATTTTCTTTAATATTTGTAAAATTTAGTGGAAAAACTAAAGCTGCTTTATCACAAAGAAGTAATTACGGGAACAAATCGATAATTTTTGGATATCGCCAACTTATGAACAGAATCGCTGCGGAAAACATATGCCTTTCTGATACTTCAGTTAGACCAAGAAAAGACACATTTTTATTTCATTACGACAGTGTAAATGAAGCTATTGTTAACGCAATAGTTCACAACGATTGGTCTATTTCAGAGCCGCAAGTTTCATTTTTTAGCGATAGAATTGAAATTTTATCGCATGGAGGTCTTCCATATAACTTAAAATTAAAAGATTTTTTTCTAGGTATTAGTAAGCCTAGAAATGCTAGGCTAATGAAGATATTTTCAGATCTAGATATAGTAGACCACACAGGACACGGCATTCCGATTATTATTGAAAACTATGGCAAAGGTGTTTTTGAAATTAGCGATAATTATATTATTGTATCTATACCTTTTAACGAAAAAGTTGCTAAAGAAATTAAAACAGGTATTAACGTTTCTCTAGAAACAGATTTAAAATTAAATAAGATCGAACAAAAAATTACTTTATTACTTTTAAAGGAACCAACGCTAACCACTGATAAAATCTCAACATTACTACATAAAACAAAGAGAACTGTAGAACGATATTTAAAAGGACTAAAGGAAAAAGGTTATATTAAAAGAGAAGGTACAGACAAAAAAGGCAATTGGATTGTTTTAAAATAGCCAAACTTATTTAAGTAGCAAAGTTATAACTATATAACTTCGTTAATTTGATATTTACAGCGCATTAACAAGCATTTTATTAAAGAATTCCCAATTTCTACCACTATATACCTAAAACATTAGCTAGTTCTTCGG
>CAUTRH010000063.1:0-3664 GCA_963540905.1 uncultured Acholeplasmataceae bacterium
GTTCTTTGCTTGTTCTTCGTTTAAAATTTCTGTTTTCTCTAATGTTCCATTCTTATCCGGAAACTTGACTGTCAGTTCATAAGTATTTTTATCTAAAATATGTCTGATTCTTGCAGTTTGTTTATTTTTAGTTAGTTTCATTGCAAAATCGTCAAAATAGTAATTGATTTGGGTAAAGTGGTCTGCTAAATTTGCATATTTTGCCAACAATTCAGTATATTTTTGCTTGCTTAATTCAGTTTTAAATTCAATTTCTAGGTTTTCAGTCATTTTTTGCCTCTATATTTATTTTATCAATATTTTTATTTTATTTTAATCTGATGCTGTAAATTTAAATGTGGAAAAAACAGCATTTTTAGCACTTGTTATGTCTGCTTTGTGCTAAAATTATAGGTAATAGATATGGAGGAAAAATATGGCTATTAAAGTTGCAATTAACGGATTTGGTAGAATCGGACGTCTTGCGTTCCGCCAAATTTCTCAAAACAAAGATTTTAAAGTTGTTGCTATTAACGACTTAACAGACGCAGAATCTCTTGCTTACCTACTAAAATATGACACTGCTCAAGGCGGTTTCTTACAAGACAAAGTTTCTTTTAAAGAAAATAATTTAATTGTTGATGGAGTTACAATTCCAGTTATCGCTGAACGCGATCCAAAAAACTTACCTTGGAAAAAATTAGGTGTTGATATTGTTCTTGAATGTACAGGTCTTTTCACTTCTCAAGAAAAAGCACACTGGCACATTGAAGCAGGTGCAAGAAAAGTCTTAATTTCAGCTCCTGCAACTGGTGATGTTAAAACTATCGTTTACAATGTTAACGACAATACGCTAGACGGAAGTGAAGAAATCGTTTCTGGTGCAAGCTGCACAACTAACTGTCTTGCTCCGATTGCTAAAGTTCTTGATGACAAATTCGGTATTGTTAAAGGTTTCATGACTACTGTTCACGCTTTCACTGCTGACCAATCACTTATGGACTCTCCACACAAAAAAGGTATTTATTCTCGCCGCGGACGTTGTGCTTCTCAAAACATCGTTCCTTCTTCAACTGGTGCCGCTAAAGCAATTTCTTTAGTGCTACCTCAACTAAAAGGTAAATTAGACGGAACTGCTTTACGTGTTCCAACTGTTACTGGTTCAGTTGTTGACTTAACTGTTGAACTTAAAAAATCTGTTACTCTTGAACAAATCGACGCTGCTTTCAAAGCTGCTCACTCTGAGACACTTTGCTACCAACCAGATCCAATTGTTTCATCTGACGTAATTGGTACAACTTACGGTTCTGTATACGATGCTCATACAACTCAAATTCTTGATGTTGACGGCAAACAATTAGTTAAAGTAATGTCTTGGTATGACAACGAAAACAGCTATGTTTCTCAACTTGTTCGTACTCTTAAAAAACTTGCACTTTTAACCAAATAAGTTAAACTGAAGTTTATTTAAAAACACATTTTAAAAAGGCGGGCACATCTCGCCTTTTTTTAAACAACAAATGAGGTAATTTTTATGCAAGAACATAATTGGTCAAACTTTTTTTTAAGCGAAAAACAAAAACCATATTTTTCTAAACTTCAAAAAAGTCTAGACGAGGATTACCTTAATTTAGAGATTACTCCTTTAAAATCAGATATTTACGCTGCTTTTAACTGTCCTTTTAAAGACATCAAAGTTGTAATTATCGGTCAAGACCCATACCCACAAAAAGGAGTGGCTGACGGTCTTGCATTTTCTGCAAATGGCTTAAAAATTCCAGTTTCTTTAAGAAATATTTTTAAGGAAATTGAGTTTGAATACAATTATAAAAATACTTCTCCAAAACTAACATATTTAGCCCAACAAGGCGTTTTTCTACTTAACGCTTTTTTAACAACTAAAGTCAGAGAACCACTTTTTCACAAAAACATTGGCTGGAAGTTTTTTACTAAAAATGCAATTTCTTATTTAAATGAATATAGAAAAAATTTAGTTTTTATGTTATTCGGTGAGTTTGCTAAAACCAATTTTTTAAGTCTAATTGACCAAGGAAAACATTTAGTTTTGCAAACTAGTCATCCTAGTTTCTTTTCTTTCAATAAAGGTTTCTATGGCTCCAATGTTTTTAAAAAAGCCAATGAGTATTTAAAGAAAAACAACATTACTGAAATCAATTGGTTGCAACAATGAATGAGTTAACTGATTTTCTTGAAGAATTAAAAAGTAAAGGCTACTCAGAAAACTCAGAGATAGCCTACAAAAAAGATTTAGAAGATTTTTTGTTTTATCTGCAAGCAAACGAACTTGCCGAAACTTTTTCAGATTTTTCTAATGAGCGCATTTTTAGATACTTTATTTCTCATCTTGCTGACATTAAAAAAACTCCGAAAACTATTGCTAGAAAAATTTCTGCACTTAAGTCTTTCTACAGATTTTTATACGAAAGTGGCAAGGTCACTACAAATATCGCTAAAAACATCAGACCGCCAAAAGTTCCCAAAAAACTGCCAAAAACGTTAACAAAAGAAGAGGTTTCTGCTTTGTTTCAAGTAATTGACCAAACTAAACCACTTGGCGTTAGAAACGCTATTTTACTTAGGCTACTTTTTGAAACTGGTTTGCGTGTTTCTGAGTTGATAAATATTTCTGTTCAAGACCTGGATTTTGCGCAACTGCAAATTAAAATTACCGGCAAAGGCAACAAAGAAAGACTAATCTTTTTATCTGAAGAACTGGCTGTGGACATTAAAACTTATCTTGCTTACACCAGACCAGTTTTACAAAACAAAGGCAATATCATTGAAACCAAACGTGTTTTTATTAACTACAAAGGCGGAGAACTTACTGCTCGCGGCGTTAGAAAAATTCTAAATACCTTGGTTGACAAAGCAGGCGAAACTTTTAATGTTCACCCTCACTTGCTTAGACACACTTTTGCTACCATTATGCTTGAAAATGGAGCAGATATTAGAACTGTGCAAGAACTCTTAGGCCATAAAAATGTCAAAACCACCGAAATTTACACAGCAGTTTCAGATAAACTAGTTTTTGAACAATTTCAAAAGGCTAATGCTAGAAAGGAAGGTAAAATATGCGAAGATTCGAAGTCGTAACTGAATATGAAAACCAAAACATTGAAATACCGGTTCGGGCAACTAAGGCTTCTGCCGGGTATGATTTTGCTGTGGCAAAAGACACTTTAATTAAAGCAGGTGAAATCAAAAAAGTACCAACTGGCATTAAGGCTTGTTTTTCGCAAGATGAGTTTCTGATGTTAGTTGCGCGTTCTTCACTTCCAATTAAAAAAACTTTAATGCTACCAAATGGTGTTGGAATAATCGACGCTGACTACTATGGAAACGAAATTAACGAAGGCCACATCTTAGTCCTTCTTTACAACTTTGGTAAAGCCGATATTTTACTAAAAAAAGGTGAAAAAATTGCCCAAGGTATTTTTATCAACTACCTAAAAACTAAAGAAAAAACTGACTTTAAACTAAGAACTGGAGGCTTTGGTTCGTCCGACAGTTAGGCTAAGGCCTTTATGCTTTTATATAATATATAATAATATAGTGAGGTTTAAACCATGGAAATTAAAAAACTAGCCGATTATATAGCACCTGTCAAAGACTTCCCAAAACCCGGAATTGACTTTAAAGACATCACTCCTTTAATGCAAAATGG
>CAUTRH010000064.1:0-3559 GCA_963540905.1 uncultured Acholeplasmataceae bacterium
TGCTTCCATACAAAGTTTTTTATATTTACGATCCTAAATTTAGAATGATATCTGCCCCAACTTTTTACGACCGAGTCGTGCAAATGGCGCTTTGCACTAATTTAGTTTATCGGCTAATTGCAGATAAACTAAATCCGGCAGCTTGTGCCTGCATTATCGGAAAAGGTACAGATTACGCCAGAGACATTGTTAAAAACTACTATTTAAAACACACCCCTGAAGAACTTAAAAACAAATATTATTTAAAACTAGACATCGCTAAGTTTTACGACAATATCGCACACAGTTTAGTTTTAAATGCCACTAAAGAAACTCTAAAAGACCATCCAGAAAGTTTTGAAATTATTAAAACAATCTTAGGTTCTTACAATAAAGAAATTCAAATTAAGCAAGAAAATGAATTTAGAGAAAAAAAGAAACTTACCAAAATTGACCCCGCTTCTTTTCTTTCTGACAATATTCCACTAAGTGAAAAAGGATTGCCACTTGGCAATCAAGTTTCACAACTTTTGGCAAACCTAATATTAACTCCACTTGATAACTTCATTAAACAAACCTTGAGAGTAAAACACTATGTTCGCTATATGGATGATTTGCTGATTTTTGGTGAAACCAAAAATAAACTAAAATTTCACCTAAAGCGATTAAATGAGTTTATTAAAACCCTGCATTTAAGTTTTAATCAAAAAACCAAACTGGCACCTATGTCAAACGGAATTTCTTATCTGGGTTACACTTATTTTATTGACAGACGAAAGTCTGACAATAGACCGATATTTAAAATCAAACTTAGACGCTCAACTGTGTTAAGAGCACAAAAGAAAATAGCTAAAGAAATTCTGCTTTTCAAAGCAGGCAAAACAGATTATCTACATGCTTACTCAGTTTTTAACGCATATAAGTCAATCTTAAAAAAAGAACTAAACGCGCACACTTCAATCAAAGGACTTTACTTGCTAAAGGTTATAGTTGAAAAACTTAGACGAAAAGAAAACCAAGAAAAAGAGCTAGAGACCTTAAGGATATTTGTTTAAACTACTCATCGTCTTCTTTTTCAAGTAAATACTTAAAATAACTGAAGCCAGTATTTTCCTTGCCGACAGAGTCGGCAATTTTTTCAATATCTCCAAACACAAATAATTTGGTTTTTGCTCTAGAAAAAGCAGTGTAAACTAAATTTTTATCAAGCATTCTGCCAGAATGCTTATCTGCATAAAAAACAACATACTTAAACTCAGAGCCTTGTGCTTTGTGTACAGTTAAGGCGTATGCTAGTTCAAGTTCAGAAATTGTTTCTTTTGTGTACTCACAAACAAACCCATTTTGAAACTCAACTGTAGCTTTGTCTTCTACAATTTTTCTAATAATTCCGATCTCTCCGTTTAGCACTCTAGTTTCTTTGTTGTTAAAGACTTGGATAACTTTGTCACCAACATAAAAATCATAAATGGCACCGCTAACTGAGTTTTCTTTATTTTTGATAAAAATACGCTGGATAAACTTATTTAGGTCAATTACTCCTCTTTCTGGATTTTTAATTGCTAGTAAAATCTGAAAATTTGTATAAAAACTATTTCGTTTTTGATTGAGTTTGCTAATCAGCAAACTCAATTTAAGAAGAAAGTTTTTGTACGAAAGATGACTAACAACTGTCGATTCATACCTGTAGTTAAGACAATCTCTATTGCCTATTAACACTCGATTAAGCAACTTGGGCAAATCTGTGTTAGTTTGCCGATGGTTATAGAAAAGATAATGTGTTGGAAAAATCCCTGAGGAAACACAATCTTTAAAAAACGAACCTGGCAAAATACTGGTTAGTTGATTGTAGTCGCCTACAAAAACAAAATGACAGTTTTTAGGAAAACTATTTAGCATAACCCAAACTAATGCGTCTTCCAACATTGTGCTTTCATCTACTAAAACCACTTTAGTATTTTTAAACTTATCTTTGTAGTTAAAAGAAAAACTGTAGTAATTGTTTAAATCAATTACGCTACTTTTTGCACACCAACCCAGCGCTGAGTGCACTGTACTTGAATGGACTTTTAAGTCTGAGTTAAGTCTAGCACTGGCTTTGCCAGTAGGTGTTAAGACCACAACCTTTTCGCTATATTTTTCATTATTTAACATATTTGAAAAGGTTTTATAAAGCGATTTTAACATATATGACTTACCACTGCCAGCAGGTCCTGTGATAAAACTTATTTTGTGATTCAATGCATTGTCTAAACATTTTTGAAAATCATCATTTGTATTACTTCCTACAACGCTTTGTGCAAATTCACCCATCTCTTTATTTCTTCTCTTTAACTTGCTTACTAACAATTCAGTCTGACGACAATACCAAGAATGGATTAAAAACTCACCCTCTCCTTTAATCTTTAACTCTTTAACTTCTCCTGATTTCAACAACTCAACTAATACAGTTTTGATTTGCAAAACATCTTGAAACTCAAGGTAAATCGCTTTAAGCAAATCAAAGCATACCCTAAACAACTCACATTTAGAGACAGCAGCACTACCGTTAACTCCATTTTTAAAACAAAAATCAAGACAAGCCTTAACCCTGACTTTTGAACTACTAGGAAAACCAATAAACTTAGCAGCTTGATCAATATCTAGAAAACTTAAATCTAAATTTAATTTCAAAAGCAAATAAAGGTTTTCTTGAAACAGTGCGTGGTTTGAATAAACCCACGCACAAATTTCTTTAATTTGTAGACTAGATAAATTACTTTGCTCACTTAAGAACAACTCTAAACTTTGAACAAAAATCTTCTTTTTTGAAATTTCAAAAGCACTGCTTTTTTCTTTTCTCACATCTTCAACCGCATCACCTATCTTTTTAAAACTCTGAATAATCTGACTTTTGTTCACAGAACCAACACCAGACACTACTGCTGTGTAATTTTTACCCGCCTGCATTTCGCCATACTTACTGTATTTCTTTGAGTTCACTAAATATTTTTCAAAAACACCGTTAAAAACACCAAAGACAAAATAAAAGTCTTTAGTCGGATGTTTTTCTACCTTGTTAATTTTGATAATCTTTTCAATTCTTTGCAATGTTTAAACCTATACTTTCTAAACTTATTGCTACAAATTATAAACAATAGTATTTCTTAGCACCTAACTTTCTTAACTTACTTGCAACCGAAACCAATACGTAAAATAAAACTAATTTTAATTTATTTGCATTTTTAAACGACTTATTATATACTTTAACAAGTGTTTGGGCAGGTAGCGAAGTGGCTAAACGCGGCAGACTGTAAATCTGTTACCTCCGGTTTCGGCGGTTCGAATCCGTCCCTGCCCACCATCTTTTATATATTGTTTTTAAAAAAATATTTTTACAAATACTTGTTGAAATATTTTTTTATTTAATATATAATTGATTAAGTGTGCCAAAAGGCAACAAATCTTTGAAAACTAAATATGAAAATGATATACACCAATTCTTTTACAAGAATAAAACTAATTAGAGTCAATTTAAACTCTTGACAATCAATGGAGAGTTTGATCCTGGCTCAGGATTAACGCTGGCGGTACGTCTAAT
>CAUTRH010000065.1:0-3543 GCA_963540905.1 uncultured Acholeplasmataceae bacterium
TTTCTTTCTTTCTTCTTTTAGTTCTTTTTTGTAAGAACCAGTTAGTTCGGTTTCAAGATTTTCAACTTTTTTATCTTCAGCCACAGCATTCACCTCGCAATTACTTTTCTATTTTACCATATTTAAAGGAGCAGAATGAAAAAAACCTATATTTTTCATTTAGATTTAGACCAGTTTTTCGCAGCATGTCACATGATAAAAGAACCTTATCTTAGGCACACTGTTTTTGTCGTGGGTTCAGATCAGTCTCACTTAAACAAAGGAGTGGTTTCAACTTCATCTTATTCTGCTCGCCGCTTTGAAATAAAGTCTGGAATGACGATTGTTGAGGCTAAGCGAAAATACCCAAAAATTGTAATAGTTCCCACTAACTTTAAACTATACAAACATTTTTCTAATCTATTTTTTGACTATTTATTTACTTTTACCAATAAAATACAAATTGCTTCAATTGACGAGGCTTATGTTGACTTTACAGATTACTTAGAAACCAACGAAATTGAGCCACTTGAACTTGCTAAGCAAATTCAAAAACATTTAATGGACGCGTATAAACTGCCTGTGTCAATTGGCATTTCGGAAACTTTGTATTTAGCAAAAATCGCTTCTGACTTAGATAAACCTTTAGGTATTTCTACGCTTTACCGCACAGAAATCGAAAGCAAAATCTACGGGATGCCACTTGGCAAAATATATGGTTTTGGCAAATCTACAACTGCAGCACTACAAGAACTCGGAATTTCCACACTATCTGACTTTGTTAAAAAAGACAATCAAAGAAAGTTGGCAGAACTTTATCGACCACAACATCTTTTAGAAATTATGGCAGCAGTTTCTGGCCGCTCTAAAGACTTTATTGAACCTTATCAAACAAGTGTTCCCAAAAGCATGTCAAGAGAAGTAACTTTAAACTACGTAGTAGATTCGCTTGAAGCAATCATTGCTAAAATCAAGCCAATTTATGCAGACTTAGCCTACCAACTTGAAAACTTTGGACTTGAGGCAAAAACTGTTAACTTTAAGTTTAAAACTGCTAACTTTAAAACTTATACTCGTGCAAAAACTTTAACATACTTTATTTCTAGTGCTTTTGACATTCAAAATGCTCTTGAAGACTTCATTAAAGAAAAACTAGAAATTGACGTGCCGATCCGCCTTTTTGGAGTTGGGCTTTCTAACTTTAGAGAAATCAAGCCGAAAAATGATTTGAACAGTGGTTTTTTTAAAGCAGAGTAATTTTAAAATCAGTTTCAAATGCTTTTAAAATAAGTTAAAATTAAAGAGATGAAAGAGTTTACAGAAATTTCACAAAAATTAAATATATCTGAGTTTACCGCTTTTCAAAAAAGAGCAATAGACACAATTTTAAAACAAAACGCCAACGTTGTAATTTCGGCTAAAACTGGAATTGGCAAGACTTTTGCTTATTTAGTTCCGCTCTACCTTAGTTTGAAACCAGAAGACAAAGCCTTGATTTTGTGTCCAACTACCGAACTTTGTTTGCAAACAGCGTTAGTTTTTGAACATTTATTTGCAAAAAAAATTTATTTAGACGCCAAAAAACCTAGTTTAACTGGTAAACAAATCTTTATATTAACTCCAAAAAAAGCTACTGAGTTAATCAAATCAGGTACTTTTAATCAGGCTGAGTTTAAGTTTTTAGTCGCAGACGAGGCAGACTTTATGTTTGAAACTGAGTTTATGGAAGAACTAAACTTAGTCTTTTCTTACTTTAAAAAATCCCGTTTTATCTTGGTGTCAGCCACAGTTAAAAAGTCTATGAAACCTTTTATCAAGGCTTTTTTTGGCTCCTTTTTAATGCTAGAAGAAACATGCACACAGCTTAACTTAAAACACTATATCGCCAGAGCAGAAAATGGCGAAGAAATCAAAACTTTAGTTGCTTTGCTGAAAGCAAAAAATCCATATACAGCACTGGTTTTTGTTTCAAAAAAATCAGAACTTGAAAAAGTTTACAGAGAAATTGCAAAAGAAATTCCAAACACTGTTTTAATTTCTGGCAACCTAGATTTTAAAGACCGCCAAAGAATTTATAAAGACCTAACTCAAGAAAAATACTCAGTAGTGGTCGCTACAGACTTGTTTTCTCGCGGAATTGACCTAAACTTCAGTCATGTTTTTAACTTAGATGTACCTAAAACCAAAGCAATTTTTGAACACCGACAAGGAAGAACTGCGAGATTCAACCGCTTTGGAGAGGTCTACACAATTTATACTGATTTAGATAAACGCCGACTTTACAACTACCAAATGCAAAACTCACCGTTTATTGAACTTAAAGTCAAAAACGGCGAGATTTTAGAGTTAAAAAAACCTAAATCAAAACAAAGCGAGTTAATTATTGCTGCCGTTAAGACTGTTAAAAAACCAACTAAAGTTAAGCCAAACTATAAAAAACAAAATAAAAAAGCCATTGAAAAAGCCGTCAAAGCCGCTAAAGTCAAGCACTTTCGTGCTCAGTTTAAAAAAGGAAAAAGGTAAAAAAATATGAAAAACTTTAACCTAGGTTCACACAACTCATTTAAAAAACCAGACTATCTGAAAGGCACTGTTGCTGAAGTTAAACACAACCAAGCAACCGCACTAATGATTTTCACAGGCCCACCACAAAGTACTTTTCGCACCAACACTGAACTTTGCTTTGCCAAAGAAGGAATTGCAGAACTAAAGGCTTTGTCGATACCTAAGCAAAACTTTGTAGTCCATGCTCCGTATATCGCAAATCTTGCTTCTTTGGACTTAGCAAAAGGGCAAAGGTCTGTAGACTTTTTTTCAAATGAACTTAAACGCTCACATGAACTTGGCGCCGGCATGTTTGTGCTCCATCCAGGATCTGCTTTAACTCAAGACCGCGCACTTTCTTTAAAACAAGTTGCAAAAGCCGTAAATCTGTTAATTAAATATGTACATGACAATAATCTAGATATCAAAATTGCCGTGGAAACCATGGCCAGCAAAGGCAGTGAAGTCGGTATCACTTTTGCAGAAATCGCTGAAATTATACACACTTATCCAGACCCAGATTTAGGCGTGTGCATCGACACTTGCCATATTTTTGACGCAGGCTACGACATTAAAGACCATCAAGCCGAAGTTTTTGCTGAGTTTAAAAATGTAGTTGGCATGGATAAATTATTTTTATTTCACATCAACGATTCACTACATGGCCTGTCTTCTCATAAAGACCGCCATGCCAACATTGGCAAAGGCAAAATTGGCCTTGGACCCCTTAAAGCAATCGTGCAAAACCTAGAATTTCTAGACATTCCAAAAATTTTGGAAACCCCTGTAGGTACTGACCCAGACATTTATCTTAAAGAGATTCAAATGTTATCTGAATAACAACTTAAAAAACAACCTAATTTACCCCTAAATTATGGCCTTGGTTTTTCAAAACCAGGGCATTTTTTTCACCAAAAAATAAAATTATGAAATAGTTTTTATTTGGCGAAAAATCCAATTTGTGGTATGATTCTTTCGTATATGCGCTAATCAAAAAAACGAGTTATATATTATATATAA
>CAUTRH010000066.1:0-3438 GCA_963540905.1 uncultured Acholeplasmataceae bacterium
AAGAACTAGCTAATGTTTTAGGTATATAGTGGTAGAAATTGGGAATTCTTTATTTAAAATTAAAAACTCAATTTTAGAAAAAGGTAAATATCAAGGTAAATCAATTTCTGTAATTTACCAACTAAAAGACAAAACAAACGAAAAGTATTTCCAAATCATTGGCAATCGTGTCAATGTTTTACAGCCAGATGATGGCAGAGACCGAATTATTTCAATTGTTGCAGAAATCACTTTTGACAACACAAACTCATTTGAATACGAACTGCGTTTCAAAGTTCTACCTGTGCAAGGTGATTTCTACACTATCTCACTACCAGCAGAAGTTAAAATTACAACTCCTGGTATCAATCCAAACCAAGTTAGACAAAATACCGAAGTTGAATTTGAAGTTACTGTACCTAAAGGTAAAGAAGTATCAGCATTTAAAATTAACGGAAGCGACTGGACTGATGCTTTAATTGACAACAAATTAAGATATACAGTTTTTGAAAACATCGCTATTTTAGTTGAGTTTAAAGAAAATTCCGCAGACCCCGAAGAAACTGAATACGAAGTTGTCTATGATAGCACTAATTTAACCTTAAAATCAGGAGACCTGTCTGCTGAAAACAAAGCACAAAAAGGTGCTAAACTTGAGTTTGAAATTAAGCATATTCCTGGCAAAACTTTTGAAAGACTAATAATTAACGAAGAAGACAAAACTAACTTAGTAAAAGCGAATAAATTCACTATTAAGATTAACAAAAAAACTACTTTGGAAGTAATTTATAAAAACAATGGTGCTAACCCAGAACCAGAAGATTACTTAGTTAACTACAACAGCACACACCTTAATTTAATTGCAGGCATAATTGACGCAAGCAACAAGGCAAAAAAAGGTGCAATGCTGGAGTTTGAAATTAAAAAACAGCCTGGCAAAACCTTTAAGAAATTAACTATTAACGGTAAAGACAGAACTCACTTGGTTGAAAAAAACAAATTCAAACTTACTGTAAACCAAGCAACTAACATAGAAGTTGAGTATAAAAATGCAGAGACTTTTGATGTTAACTTCCAAAACTCAGAACTAAGTCTGCTAAACGGCAATTTAAACGGTAACAAAGCAGAAAAAGGCACTATACTTAAGTTTGCAGTTAAAGCAAAATCAGGTTTCCGCATTAAGTCATTATTGATAAACGGTCAAAATAAAACTGCTTTAATTAAGGCTGACAACACTTTTGAAATTCAAGTAAATGGCAACTTAACCTTAACAGTTGAATATGAGAAAACGACTGAGCCTGAGGCAAAACATGATGGTTTTAGAAGAGCAAATACTGCTATTCTTTCTGAAAACGCCAAAAAATACTACCAAGGAATTAACTTCAATACTGAAAACCCTACTGAACTTCTAAGACAACTTAGAGAACTAACTGTTCGTAAACATACAAATATCAAAAACTACAAATTTGCTAAAGAACACACAGGTAGCAACGACCTTTTAGACACAGGCAAGTCCTGGTCAATTTACGATGGTATACAATACAACAAAGAGTGGCCAACTGGTGGTGATCCTTGGAACCTTGAACACGTTTGGCCAAACAGCTATATGGCTACTAAAAAGCACGCTGGAAATACTAGTAAAGGAATAGATTCAGATCTACATAATTTACGTGTTTTAACCAAAAATCTAAATAGTAAACGTAATAATTCATACTATAATGACGGAAGTGGTAAAGCAGACGGCAACGCTACCTGGTTTTATCCTGGTGATGATCACATTGGAGATGTTTCTAGAATTATTGCCTACATGTTAATCCGCTACGATTGGCTAAAAGTTACGACTCAGAAACCTGGTGATAACGCCTACGGTGGAAAAAAAGAAAATGCGAAAATGGGCGATGTTCGAAACTTTATTAAATTCCACACTAAAGACCCAGTTACTGTCTTTGAACAAAACCGCAATGAAAGAATTGCCAGAATTCAAGGCAACCGCAATCCATTTATAGACTTTCCTCAGTTTACCGAAATCATTTTCAGACACTATATGCAACTTGCCAATATTTCTTTAATTAACCAAACTATTGGAAAACAAATTGATTTTTTCATTAGTTCTATTCACCGCATTCAACAAAACTACTTTAGTCAAAGCAAACAATCTATTTTTGCATAAAACTTAAAAAAAGAGATGTTTTTAAAAACATCTCTTTTTTAATTTAGCTAATCGCGCAAGCAACCAAGTGGAACCACGTGTATACCGTCTTCTGGTCTGGTGTAGGCCATTTGGCTATTAGTTACAATCATCAAAAACTCAGGTTCTTTGGCCGCAAGTTTAGCGAGTTTAAGTAGATTTTTAGCAGCCTTATCTAGTTCATTTAAACCCAGTTTAACTTCAACACCAGCCCATCTACCGTCTGGTAGTTCTAAAATTAAGTTAACTTCAAGCCCACTTGAATCTCGGTAATAATAAACACTGGCGTCTAGCATATCTGCATAGACTCTTAAGTCACGAGTGACTATAGACTCAAAAAAGAAACCGAAAGTTTCAAAGTCTTGTAGTAATTTTTCTGGAGTTAAATCCAAGGCTGCAACTGCTATGCTTGGGTCTACAAACTGTTTTTTATAACCTTGTTTTAGTCTGGATGAACTTCTGATTTTAAAAGACCACGGTGGCACATCTTCAACAATATAGAGTGCTTTTAAAGCATTTATATGTTTTTCAAAAGTAGGCGCTTCAACAATGTTTTTGTAGTTTTGATCACGATATATTGTTTTATTAGTAGCCAATGTTGAAATATTTCTAGCATAACTTTTAATGATTTTTTTTAGTTTTTCTTTATCTTTTTTAATACCATCAACTTCATCTATATCTTCTATAAGTATGGCTGAAAGCAAATCTTTTGGTATATCAAGCTGTAAGTCTTTTGGTAAAGTTAAAGTTCCTGGCCACCCACCTCTACAAATTAGTTCGGCAATGCCTCTAACAGAAATTTCAGAGTAAACTGGTGCAATTTTAGCTTTTTCAAATAGAGACTTTAAGGAAACTGATCCAGTTGACTCACCACTTTCAAATAATGACATTGGGCGTATCATAACTGAGTTGATTCTGCCAGTCCCTGTATGCATGGTTTTTACATTCTGTTTTTTAGTAGAACCAGTAAGTAAAAAATTACCTTTTTCTTGAGTTTCATCAACATTCATACGAATGTAATCCCAGATTTCTGGTACTTCTTGCCATTCATCAAACAATATAGGGGGCTCGCCACTAAGAATCTCTGTTTTAGATAATGCAACTAATGTTTTATACTTCTTTCTGGTATCAATGTCTTGTAATTTAATTATTGTCTTTGCGTACCGCGATGCGGTAGTTGATTTCCCTGACCATTTTGCACCATCTATCAAGACTGCGCCACTATAGAGTAACTTTCTTTTAATTTTAGTTTCAATAAAGAATTCCCAATT
>CAUTRH010000067.1:0-3406 GCA_963540905.1 uncultured Acholeplasmataceae bacterium
TGCGGTCTTTTAAGTTAAGTTCAACTGTCGTGTGGATTGGACGGTGGCGGTGTTTAACTTGTGGGTCTAAATTGTCAATTTGCTCAGTTGAAGTTTCTTTGACTTTAACTTCTGTGTCTTTTTGCATTTTAAAGTTAACAGAAGTTCCGCTATGCGCTTTGCCGTTTACCAAAATCTCGTATTTAGAGTTTGGGTTTGGCTCTTTTAGCATTAAGCTGACGTCTGTGCCTTCTGGTAAGTCCAGAGTTGTGTAGTTTTGGGCCAAATTAAATAAATTACGGTCGTAGTTTAAACGGTGGGTTTTAAAACCTTCTAAGATAACTTCTAGGGTGATATCTTTGTCGGTTTTAAAAGAATACTCAAAATTAGACTCAAACTGAGTAGGTACACCATTTACTTTAAACTCTTTTAAAAACGCACGGTATTGTTCTTTTAAACTAACGACAACTTCTTCGCCGTAAGGCACTTTATTTAAATCGCTGTGTTGGGTTTTAAACTCAAGGTAAGGCGAAGTTGAGATTTTGAAGTTAACGTCTTTTTCGTCGTAAAATACTTTAATTTCTAAATCTGCGTTGACTTTGTATTCAAATAGAGAAGTAGCAAGGTCATCTGAATTGTTTTTAAAGAAACCATTTTGGTTTGGCTCAAAATACCTACGATCATGTTCTCCAAACTGCAGCATAAACGGAGCCTTTGGCTTAATTTTGACTTTAAAAAGCAAAGTGCTTCCTGCCTCTACTTTATTTAAGTCAACTCCAGTTGGCGGATTTGGTTTGCCAACATAGGAAACTGCTTCAATTTCTTTTGGTAGTTTAACGTGATAGAAACCTGAAAACACTAGTTTAATTTTTAGGTCTTTATCAACTTTAACTTGAAACTTGTTATCTGCGATATGCACACCTAAGTTATTATAAGTCACGTCGTTGATAAGCAAATCTTTAAACTCACGGTTTTTTAGATTCAACTCAAAGTGTAAAATTGTGTTTTTCGGAACTTTGCTAAAGTCAGAAACTGTAACTAACTTACCATTTCGCTCGGCACCAAAATAGGTAAGTTCATCTTTGCTGAAGTCAACTTTTTGAAAAACTCCTCCACATGCAGCCAATAGCACTGAGGATACAAACAATATAAAAAGATATGTTAATTTTTTTAAAGCACTCATTAGTCATTCTCCTCCTTTTCTGCAGCCTTGTGGAAATCAAATGAGATGTTTTTAATTAAATCACTGGTTGAGTTTTTAAGTGGTTTTAAAGTTACGCTGTATGAGTACTCGTCATATTTAGCCGAGTCTTCAATGTTTTTATTTAAAATAAACTCAAAGAAAACTATACCGTTAAACCCGTTTGCACGGACATTTAGGTATTGGTTTTTGTCAGTTAAAATATTAGACTTATCAGTTTGCCAGTCTTTAAACTCAAAGTCATATGACTTATTTGGGTCAGCCAAGACGCGTTTGTCTTTGTGTTTAATGTCAATAGTCACACCTTCAAAATTAGCGTAGTTTGGCCAGTTTTCGACAAACAGATAAAAAGTGTGATTAGGTTTTTCAGTGACATACTGGTTATTGGCTTCTTTAAAGAATCTCAAAATGGGTATATTGTTGTCTTTGAAGTTCATTTCAACCAAAGTTTTGGTGTAGTCAGTTGTTGAGTTTGCTTTTCTTTGTAGCGCTTTAATTTGGTCTAAGTAATTTAGTTTCTTTTCATACATATCTTCAATTGAAAGTCTATGTAGAGACTTTATGGCTTTTTTTGAAGTTGTATACCACAGACGCAAATTATTAACTGGGGTTTGGCTCGGAATTTGAATAGGTCTCGTGCCAAACGCTGCAACCAGTCCAAGTGAAACAAATATTAAGATAGTAATTAAAAAGAAGGTAAATTTTTTCATTTAAAACTCCTTTTGCTATCCGCACATCACATCAAAGTAAACTTTGATTTTCAAATGAAAGGTGAAAACAGAAAACGCTAGGGCAATTGCACCAAACACTAAAAGCAGACTAAGTGCTTTTGCGGTTGCGCCGAACGCAACCAATAAAATTACCACTACTAAAGACATCACACTTCCGACAACAGAGGAAAACAAGACGAATTTAAGTATAGAAACGACTGCTGTTTCTTCAAATTTTTGGTATTCAGACTGAGTTAAGTCAACTGACGCTGAATACAAAATATGGACAATGTTAAACACCAAAAATATTCCGGCAATTAGAACTGCTACTTTCTTTTGGGTTGAAGGATAAATTAGCATAATAATTAAGTTCAGTGCAACGATTAAAAAGTTAATTGCGATGTTGATAGCAACTTTTGCCGAAATTAACTTATAGGTGTTTCCAGGAATTGTTTTTAAAATGTAGAGTTTTCCGCCTTCTCTGGAAATTATAGAAGACGCAATAGTATTAGAAGTGGTTAAAACAATTAAACCAACTAGCACATTTAAAATCACTACCATTTTAAAACCAAATGAGTTTAACTGAAAGGCAGAATAAGTTTTATTTAAAATAATAGAAATTAGTGGTAGCGTAGCAATATAGAAAATATACTTAGCGATTGTATCTGAGTTTCTAAATAAATGAATTAGTTCTTTTAAAGTAAAGGCTTTAGTAGGAGTATTTCCGCTTTTTTCAAAAATGTTAAAGCGTTTTTCTTTATTGGCAAGATTCATCTTAATGCGGTTGGCAAGTTTAAAGTACACAAAGTAAGAAACCAGTGATGAAACTAAAAACAACACAAAGACAGTGCCAAAAATCACAGCCAAGTGAGCAGCCGTTGATCTTCTAATAATGTCAACTGCAGCAATGCTGACGTCTACTTTAAAAATTAAGTAATACAGATATCTAAAGAAAAATAAATTATTTAAGAAATTGCGTTGAAAGGCGAAGTTCACGTTTTGCCATCTAGTTTGAAAAGTATCAAAACGGATATAGCGGTCGTATCCTCGCATATTGTCAATAAAAATAATGACTAGTGTGAAAACAAGAGAAACTGCAATTAGCGATACCACTAAGGTTGCGATTCTTGAACGCTTTAAGAAAGAAAAGGCGTAGAAATAAACAACTGCAAAAATTGTACCTAAAAACAAAGCAACTGCGGGAATTGTAAAACAAATTACCGAAATTCGGCCAAGAAAAGGAATTAGCGCTCCGTACTCAACCCCTGCGTTGTTGTAGTAAATTGAAAGCAAGAAAGGCAGGAAAAACACCAGGGTCTTAACTAATTCAATTAAATACCTCGCCACAATTTTGGAAAGAAAAATCGTCAGGTTAGTAATTGGAAAAGCAAAAAGAATGTCGTTTTTCGGGTTTTGAAACAGAGATTTGGCCATTCCTTGCATTGACTGAAATGAGGTAATTAAAGTATAGAAAATAAAGATATTTATATTATAAAAAATATGTTTAATTTATTAC
>CAUTRH010000068.1:0-3387 GCA_963540905.1 uncultured Acholeplasmataceae bacterium
TTGTTCATCGCCGATTTTTTTAACTATTTTTTTATAGACATTATCAATTTTTTTCAAAGAATCTGTGTTTGTTTTAGCCACTTTAGCCGTTTTTTTAGGCCCCTTTTTTTTAGCAGCCTTTACAACTTCTTTTTTTGTCGCCTTTGCAGCTTTAGCCGATTTTTTTAAATCAGTTTCTGCTTTAGTTTTCTTAGCTGTTTTTTTAGGCTCACTTTTTTTAGCAACTTTTACAGCTTCTTTTTTTGTAGTCTTAGTTGCCTTTTTAGCAGATTCTTTAACTTTTTTTACAGTTTTTTCTGTAGCTTTTGTTTCTTTTGGCATCTACAGTCTATTTAGCTAGCGCTTTTTTAGCTTTATCACAAAGTTCGCTAAACGCTTTTTGGTCTGAGTTTGCAAGTTCTGCTAAAACTTTTCTGTTGATTTCAATTTTAGCAAGTTCAAGACCATGGATGAATTTTGAGTATTTTAAATCATTAAGAGCGCATGCCGCGTTGATTCTAGTAATCCAAAGTTTACGGAATTCTCTTTTTCTTTGTTTACGGTCTCTAAATTGATAGCGAAGTGAACGCATCACTTGTTCGTGTGCTGTTTTGTATAGTGCGTGTTTTGAACCAAAGTAACCTTTTGCTAGTTTTAGAACTTTATTGCGACGTGCTTTGGTAGTTTTTGAATTTTTAACTCTTGCCATGTTTGTATTCTCCTTAAAAAATAATTTTTTTATATAAAAGCAGGTCAGTTTTTTTAAAAAACTAACGAAGTCCTGCCACAAGTTGCTTAATTCTTCTTTCGTCTGATTTAGAAACTTGTGCACCTTTTCTTAAATGAACTGTTTGTTTGTGAGTTTTGTGCGCAGATAAGTGACTGCGGAATGCACAACCTCTTAAAATTTTTCCAGTTTTAGAAATTTTTACTCTTTTTTTAAGACCAGAGTGGTTTTTTTGTTTTGGCATAATATAAACTCCTTTATTTATTTTCTTTTTTTTGCCGGGGCGATGGTTGCAATTAAACTGCGTTTATCCATTTTTGGTTGAGCCTCAACCACGCATTCTTCGCCCAATTCTTGAATGAACTTTTGCATTACTTCCATACCAAGTTCAATGCGTTGAATCATCCTACCGCGGAAACGCATCGAAATTTTGACTTTATTGCCTGCTTTAAAGAAACGTCTGGCGTGTTTTAACTTAGTGTTAATGTCATTAACGTCAATAACTGGCGATAGTCTGATTTCTTTAATTTCAATGATAGTCTGATTTTTCTTCTGTTCTTTTTCCCGTTTTAGTTTGTCGTATTTGTATTTTGAGTAGTTCATGATTTTACAAACTAATTTTTCAGCCTTCACGTCTGAAACTAAAACTAAATCAAGTTCAGCCTCAACTGCTTTTTTCAAAGCTTCTCTTTTGCTCATTACTCCTAAGTTTTGGTCAGTTTCAGAGATTAGCAAAATAGTTCTGTCTGGAACAAACTCATTGACATACTCAACAGGTTTTTGAACTCTTACTCTTTGGTTGCGATAAAAATTATTGATAAATTTACTCCTTTCTGGAAAGCATAAATTAAAAAAAGAGTGCAAAGCGAGCACTCTTTTTAAAAAATTACAAAATATTTAAAAAATTTTATTAGTAACTTTTTGCCTATCACTAAGATGCAATCAGGCGAGAGCGTTGCGTTTTTTGCAAACTGCTGCTGCTTTCTACGCCTTTAATTTTAACACACCGCTTTACTTTTTAAAACAAATAAGAAAGGTTGTCAAAAAAACAACCAAATTAAGCGATTTTGGTGAGTTAAAAGCGTGGAAAAAACCAGCTTGATTTGGTAAAATTAAGGTGTTTATGGAGGAAAAAATGTTAGAAAAAGAATATTTATCTAAATTAGAAAAATCAATTAAAGCAGACAGCAGTAAAACTGTGCTTCGTCGTGCTTTAACTAAAGGAAACTTACAAGATGTTGCTTATATACTTGAAGAAGAGCAAAACACTCAGTTTAACTTCTCAGTTAACATAGAGACACTACCTGTTGCCAATCAAATGCGTTCAGGTCGTTGCTGGATTTTTTCAGGTCTAAACTTTCTTCGCGAAATTACTGCTAAAAACCTTAAATTAACTGAATTTGAGTTTTCACAAAACTACATCGCTTTTTACGATAAACTAGAGAAAATCAACTTCTTTTTTGAATCTGTTCTAGATTTTTTAGATGCAGAAGTTGATGACCGCACTCTGCAATTTTTACTAAATCAAGGTATCCAAGACGGTGGTCAATGGGCAATGCTGAAAAACCTAATTGAAAAATACGGGCTTGTGCCAAAATCTGCAATGCCTGAAACTACTTCTAGTTCAAACACTGGTTTAATGAACGAAATTATTAACGTGCGTCTACGTAAATACGCAGCAGATGTGCGCCGTGCTCATCAAGAAGGAAAAGATGCAGACATTCAAAAAATCCGAGAAGTTGCAACTCAGGAACTTTATAACTTCTTAGTTACAAACTTCGGAATGCCACCCCAAAAGTTTAACTTTGAATACACCGATAAAAACAAAAAATACCACCTAGTTCAAAACCTAACTCCACAAAAATTCTATGACAAGTTCGTTGGCCTTGACTTAAACCAATATGTCTCTGTTATCAACTCACCAACTAAAGACAAACCTTTTTTAAAAACCTACACTATCTCTTACCTTGGAAATGTTGTAGAAGGCAATAAAGTAGTCCACTTAAACTTACCAATTGAACGTCTAAAAGAAGCGACAATCGCTCAACTTCAAGACAAAGAACCTGTTTGGTTTGGTTCAGACGTCTCACTATTCGGCGACCGCGCACACGGTGTTTGGGACGACCGTTTATTTGACTTTGAACAAATTTTTGACATTAACGTAACTCTTGATAAAGAAACTCAACTTGACTATCGTGCTTCTGCTATGAACCACGCTATGCTTTTAACTGGCGTCAACTTAGTAGATGGAAAGCCAAATAAGTGGAAAATTGAAAACTCTTGGGGCGACAAAGTAGGTTCCAAAGGTTACTATCTATGTACCGATTCTTGGTTTGACCGCTATACTTACCAAGTTTTGATTAACAAAAAATACTTATCTGACGCTGAATTAAAAGCTCTTGACGCCAAACCTGTTGTGTTAAAACCATGGGACCCAATGGGTACTTTGGCCTAAGTTGTATACAGTTTGTTTTCAAAATAAAAAAATAATTTTCAAATTAAACCTCAAAGTGTTTTTATAATCATTTAACTTTTTGGTATTTGTATAAGGTTTTTGTGGTTGTTTGTTAAAAAAGGAGTTTAGATTATGTTTTTCAATATTGAGCATGGAACTGAATTGATTGTCAGAAAAAAACTTACTCAATTTATTGAAAAGTATTTTCGTTATCTGGGCTACGATT
>CAUTRH010000069.1:0-3322 GCA_963540905.1 uncultured Acholeplasmataceae bacterium
CCAACTCTAAAGTCTTGAACTGAATCTAGTAAATTATTGTTCATTTTCAATTTTCTCCTTATATAAATTTTCAATTTTGTTTGCAACTTCTTCAATAGTTAAGCAAGATGTGTCTAAAAACACGGCGTCTGTGGCTTGTTTTAAAGGCGCAATCTTGCGGGTTGTGTCTTTAAAGTCACGAGCACGCAAATCTTCTTCTATTTCTTGAAGTGGTGTATGAATGTTTTTCATTTGGTTTTCTAAAAATCTGCGCTCGGCTCTGGTTTCAACAGACGCGGTTAAAAAAACTTTTAAATCAGCGTCTGGCATCACAACTGTGCCAATATCTCTGCCGTCCATCACAACGTTTTCGTTTGCAATAGTATGAGTTAAGGTGTTTAAAACAAATTCGCGCACACATTTAAGTGAAGACACTAGTGACACGTTTTTGTCAATTTCAGGAGTATGGGTGGCGTCGGTTAAATCTGAGCCGTTTGCAAATATAGAATTATTTTTAAAACTTAAAGTTAAAGTATTTAAAAAACTGTATTCCTCTTCATTGGCTAGGTTAATTTTTAAGTTTAGCGCGAGCACTGTAATTGCTCTAAACATTTGACCTGAGTCAACATGCACAAACTTTAATTTACTTGCCAAGATTTTGGCAATCGTTGACTTGCCACTGGCAGACGGACCATCTATTGCGATTTTGAAACCCATTTATTCTCCTTAACTTTAATTTAAATTATTTTTTAACTTATAGCGCGTATAGTTTTTTAACTTCGGTTTTTTTAAGTGCTCTAACTGTTCCTCTGGCTTGTCCTTCTACGGTTAAAAAAGCAAACTTCGCACGGTGGAGTTTTAACACTTCAAAGCCTTGGGCTTTGAAGATGTTTTTAACTTCGTGGTTCTTACCTTCGTGGATTGTAATTGAAACTAAAGACTGTCCTGTTGCTTTGTTTGTAGATACGATTTCTGCGTTGTCAGGCTTGGCTAGATAGTCGTTTTCAATTTTGATACCCTTTAGCAATTTACTTAAATGATTAATGTTATAAATCCCTTTAAGTGAGGCAAGATATTGTTTTTTAACTTCGTTTTTTGGGTGAGTTAACTTATTGGTAAGCACACCGTCATTGGTTAAAAGCAAAGCACCAGTTGTATCCCAGTCTAGTCTGCCAACTGGCCACAGGTATTCGTTTCGATACTCACTAGGTAAGTCAGTTAGGACAGTTTTGCGTTTTTTTTCGTCAATTCTGGTAGAAACCGTTTTAATGTCTTTGTTTAAAAGTAGGTAAATTAGTTCAGGTTTTTTTCCAATTATTTCACCGTTTACCTCAATTTCGTCAGACATAGACACTTTTGTGCCTTGTTCTGAGACAATTAGTCCATTTACCTTAACT
The DNA here is from genome assembly GCA_963540905.1 of uncultured Acholeplasmataceae bacterium. Taxonomy (GTDB): domain Bacteria; phylum Bacillota_I; class Bacilli_A; order Acholeplasmatales; family Acholeplasmataceae; genus CALISC01. The sequence continues at coordinate 1,377 of CAUTRH010000069.1, forward strand.
TTTTTTTGCTCAATAAATTCCTCAGCCTTGCGTCTTGAGCAGTAGCCACTTTGCTGAATTCGTTTAGCTAAGCGAATTTCTGTATCCATTTTTATAAAAAACTAGTGAATTATTTATTTTTCGCGCGATACGTAAGAGCCGTCTGCACTAGAAACAACAATACGGTCGCCAATGTTAATAAAAAGCGGAACTTTAACTAAAAGTCCAGTTTGCATGATTGCGTCTTTTGAAGCAGTAGTTTTTGTGTCGCCTTTGACACCAGGTTCAGTTTCAGTAACTTCTAAAGTAATTTTTTCAGGTAAGATGATACCTAAAATCTCTGAGTTGTATTTAATGATTTGAATTTCTAGACCTTCGTATAGATATTTTTGTTCGTATTCTAGAAAATCACGAGAAATTTGGTGTTGTTCGTAAGTTTCTGAGTCTAAAAATACTAAATAACTGCCGTCTTCATATGAGTAGATTGCGTTAATTTTTTCAATTTGAGCCTTTTCAATTTTTTCATCTGGATTGAAACGAAAATCAGTAATGGCGCCAGTTCTTAAGTTCTTAAGTTTAGCGTTTACCATCGCTTGTCCTTTTCCTGGTTTATGGTGTTGGAACCAAAGAACTTGAAAAAGACCATTGTTGTACTGAATAGTCATCCCATTTTTAATATCGGTTGCTGTCATATTTTTCACCTCTAACTTTTTCAATTATAGCAAATTAAAGTATTTTTGCTATTTTTCAAAGTAAAAACCAGTAGTTTAATTTTTCAGGAAAACAACATAAATGACCTAAAAAATACTAAAATTTACGCAAAAATTGTTAAAACAGGTAAAAAACACCGTTTTTATTTTAAAGCGTTACAGTATTGTTAAATTCACCTTTAATTTTATTCTTGTATTACTAATTTTAGGTATTTTTTTGCTTAAAAATAATAGTTTGACTTTTTTTGAAAAATACTATAATAGTTTCGATAGCAAAAAAATATTTAAATATTTACTTATTTTTTTAAAAGGAGATTGTAAATGTCAGAGAAAATTTTATTGTATATATTAGTTGCACTAGTCGTAATTTTAATTATAGTTTTTTCTATTAACTTATTTAAGAAAAACAAAGCAAAATCAATCAACGGAACAGACATTTCAAATCTTGCGCTTTTAGACAAAACTCTTTTAAACTCAACTGAAGTTGTTAAAAACATAATTACTGATAAACTACGTGATTTTGAAAAAACACAAAGCGAAAATAGAATAAAAGAACTTCAAGAATACAACCAATCGGTTGACAAAATTAAATCTCTTAAAGAAGAAATCACAAATTCTTTTACTTCATTTAAAGAAAATCAAGCAAAAACTATTAGCGATGGCATAGAAAAAATTTCTGGAAAAACTGAAAAAACCATTCAAGATGTCACCGAGAGATTAACCAAAATAGATAGTGCACAAACACAAATTGCAGACATTAAAGAAACTATGGATGAATTTAACCGTGTTATGACTGACAAAAAAGCACGCGGTAGTATGGGAGAATTTCTACTAGAGTCTATGTTTGACTCGGTATTTGGCGAAAGTAAAAATTCACTTTTCAAAAGACAATGTAAACTTTCTAACAACAACACAGTAGACGGAATTTTGACTGCACCTAAAGAAATCGGTGTCATTCCAATTGACTCAAAATTTCCGCTTGACAACTATCGTGCAATGCTAAATGCTAAGACCCCGTATGAAAGAGAAAGCGCTAAGAAATTATTTTCAAGTGACTGCGAAAAAAAGATCAAAGATATTTCAGACAAATACATCATTAAATGTGAGACTGCAGAAGTTGCTATTATGTTTATCCCGGCAGAAGCCGTTTTTATTGCTTTACACTCCTTTGAATTCCAAAAGTTGCTAAAAATTGCAAAAGAAAAGAACGTTTACATAGTTTCGCCGTCTACTCTTTTTATAGTCATTAAAGTAATT
>CAUTRH010000070.1:0-3302 GCA_963540905.1 uncultured Acholeplasmataceae bacterium
AAATTACTTTGTCCCAGTCTTTGTCCGCCATTTTTTGAGTTAGACTGTCTTTAGTAATTCCAGCGTTATTGACAAGAATTTCTGGGATTCCGTGTTTAGCAATAATTTCTGGCAAAAGTGCCTGAATTTGCATGCGGTCAGAAACATCTAAGCAATAGCCAAATAAATTAGGATGACTGTAGGTTAAAGGATGCAGGGCAAAGCCAATAACTTTCGCGCCTTCTTTAAAAAACTGAAGTGCACATTCCTTGCCAATTCCACGTCCTGCACCAGTAATTAAAACTCATTTGTGTGCTCCTTATCTTAAGTAAAGTGCAATTCCTTGACCACCGCCTATACAAAGTGAAGCAATTCCTGAATTTAAATTAAAATGTTCAAACTGAGTGACAAGAGATACCACAACCCTGGCACCAGACATGCCAAGTGGGTGTCCAAGTGCCACAGCACCACCGCAGACATTGGTTTTTTTGCTTAAAACACTATATGGAACATTGTATTTTTCAGATAGCAACTTTAAGTTGGCGATGACAGTATGAGCAAAGGCTTCATTGATTTCAAATAAATCAAGGTCTTTTAGCTTAAATTTGTTAGTGTCAATTAGTTTTTGCATTGCAAAAAACGGCGCAAGTGGGAAACTTTCTGGCTCTACGCCAACTTCTGCAAAGTCTACAATTTCCGCAAGTGGCTCTAGCTCAGGGTGTTTATCTAAATAAGCATTTGAAGCCAAACAAACAAAGGCAACTCCGTCGTTTATACCAGATGCGTTTCCAGCGTTAGTAATACCTTCTTTTGAAAAAATAGAAGGTAGTTTTAAGATAGCGTCTGCTGTGGTCTCTGGCCTGATGTGTTCGTCTTTTTCAAAACTTATTTCTGCTTTTTTTGACTTAATGGCAACCGGGATAATTTCTGATTTAAATATAGTGTTTTGGGCTTGGTAAGCCTTTTTGTGTGAACTAACTGAGTAAGTGGCTGCCTCTTCTTTAACAATATTCAAGTTAGCGGCTACTTTATCCATTAAAAGCCCCATTGGTTCATTTAAGAAAGAGTCGGTCAGTCCGTCTGACTCAATTAAATCAAGGGTTTTAAGTTGTCCGTATTTACAGCCTGTCCTTGAGTTTAAAATAGCGTGTGGCACATTTGACATAAACTCACCACCACCGGCTACAACTAAGTCAGTTTTGCCAGAAAGTATATCAAGATAAGCAGAAACAATTGCCTGCATACCAGAGCCACAGACCATGTTTACAGTAAAAGCAGTGGTTTTTGGACTAAGTCCGGTTTCCAGTGCAATTTGTCTAGCTGTGTTTTGACCACACGCGCTTTGCATAACTTGACCAAAGACTAGTTTTTGAATTTCGGCCTTATTGATTTTGTATTTTTCAAGCAAACCAGATAATACTTGCGCACTGATTTTAGTAATACTTTGACCAACAAATGCTTGACCAAAATTACCAATTGCACTACGCCCTTTGGCAACAATGTAGACTTTATTTTGCATTTAAATCTCCTTTTTAGAAATTAGTTTGATAAACTTAGGAATTATTTCATTGACATCTCCAACTATCACTAAATCCGCATGTTGGTTAAGTGGAGCGCTTTCATCTATGTTAACCGAAATAATTTTTTTAGCCTTTTGAATACCAGCAAGATGTTGACTTGACCCTGAAACTCCAAAACAAATTAGTAAGTTAGGAGCAACTGCGGAGCCGGTTTGACCGATTTGTCTTTTTTTGGTAAACACAGATTTTTGCACCAATCCTCTAGTTGCACCAACTGCAACTTTTGACTGATTTAAAAAATCATTAAAGTATTTAACTGCATTTTCAGCACCGCGGCCTAAGTCAAAAATAATTTCTTTACCTTGAAATGAAAAGGTTTCTTTAGTTTTATTTAAAATCTGTTTAAAGTTAAGCTCTTTTTCTTGAGTTGTCTCAATTTTTGTAAGTTTCATCTCAGGGTTTGGCTTTTCTTTTAACTCAAATAACCCTTGTCTAACTGTAGCCATTTGCACCAAAGAATTGGGATAGATAATTTCTGCGTAAATATTTCCAGAAAAAGCAGGTCTGACAGCAGTTAGTTTAAGTGAATCAGCAGCCGCTTCAATTTCTAGTCCTGTGGTATCCGCGGTTAACCCAGCTTTGAAATGAGTTGCTAAAACAGGGGCTAAGCTGCGGGTAAAAATTCCAGATGGAAATAAAAAGATATCTGGAGTTGGTAATTTTTTAAATAAGTTAAAGATAGTTTTGCCAGTTGCCTGCACATTTAAAAAGTAGTCTTTTGGCAAAACCAAGACATAAGTTTGATGAAAACCAAAGTTTTTTAGTTTTTCATTTTCTTGGCTAGGTAAATCTGAGTCTGTTAAAATTAAGGCGTTGACTGTGACTGAGTCTAAGTTTTTTTGATTGATTTCAGAAATCAGCTCAAAAGTTCCAGAAACTATTTGCTTGTCTTTATTTAAAAATCCTAAAATAAAAATATTTTTCATGTGCGTGTATATCCTTATTTTAAAAACTCTTTAAATTCATTAGCTAAAACAGAGGCAGCAGAGTCTGCGTCAACTTTAAAAAATTTTGTAGTTTTTTTGGGAAAAGTTTTTAAAAAAGTTTTTTTAACTCTGGTAGGTGAGCCTTTTAAGCCTAGTTCAGTAATTTCTATCTTTAGGTCTTGATTAGTGTAAGTTTGGATGTTTTCGTCATTTAAATTATTTAAATTAGTAAGGTCTAAAACTGGCGATGATGCTTGTTTTGAAGTCACGGTAATTAGCGCTTTTTTAGGAATTTTTACCTCTAAATCACCAAAATCTGAGTTTACATAAGCATTTAAAGAACTTGCTTGTTTAGTTATATCATATACACAAGATATTAAAGTTTCACCTAGCAGTGTAGAAACTGAAGGTCCGACCTGAGCGGTGTCTCCGTCTAGAGCTTGATAGCCTGAAAAGATGTAGGCGTAGTTTTGGGTTTTTAAAAACTCAGCTAAAACTTTTGCAGTTGCAGCAGTGTCGGAACCTGAAAACACAGGATCGCTTAAGATTATTAGTTTTTTAATATTTTTATAGGCAAACACTGAAGACAGCACGGGTTTAGGGAAAAGTGGAACCATTGAAATTACTTCAATGCCCAGGTTTAATTTTTGTGCAAGTGCTATTGCTTTTAAGTCATCTGGATTAATTATTTGTTCACCTGAACGCACTAAAGTGTTAGTTTCCTTATTGAACTCAAACTTAGTGGTGTTGGGAACCACTTTTACTAAAACTGCAACTTTCATTTCATTCTCCTCATGTAGTAAGAAATGGGTAGTTA
>CAUTRH010000071.1:0-3265 GCA_963540905.1 uncultured Acholeplasmataceae bacterium
TATATAGTGGATGTGGCTGGGAATTCTTTATTTTATGTTTCTATAAATCATTTTTAAGCCTAAAAGTTGATAAAAGTATATAATTAAATAAACGAGATTTCCAACTTTTAATAAGGAGAAATATGAAATAGCGAAGTTATATGGGTTATAACTTCGCTATTATAAAGTAATACACGGAAAAATTTTTCATTTGCTTTGTAAGAATTGATATTATTTTGTATTGTAAAAAATTTTAATTTGTTTTAAATCATACACGAACTTGTTATGTTTCATATACTTAAACTCAAAATGTTGTTTAGTAAATGACTTTACAAACTGAAAAAACATACTAATTATAAAAAAGAAGAATACAGCAAAAACTAAAAAGATAATCAGTTTCCAAAAACCATATTTATCATACAGTGCTTTGCAAACAAGCGTAACAATCAAATAATAAAGAGAGCTAAGTATTGTTATTGCTTTATTGAGACTAACTGAAAAATTGCTCTTTTGTTTTTCTTTAGCCTCTTCTATCAATAAATTAAGAACATCGGTTTTTTCAGTATTCACACCACAACTTTCAAGAACTTCAATCACTTCCTTAATGTATTTTTCTGAGTTTTCGCGTTCATTTTCAGTATCAACATTATTTTCTTTATTTTTAAAAGCCAAAAAAAGCAAAAAAATTAAAAATATAGTTAATAAAATCAAAAAGCTCGCTAAATAAACTAATTTAGTGTTAAAGATGTAAAACAAAAACAGAGTGGCAATTACTAACATAAATAAAACAAATAAGGTCAAGGCAAATTTAGTTTTTAGCGGCATTTTTTGTTTTTTGTTTTCAAGCAAAGAACAATATCTTGAAAATAAAATATCAAAATTCACAATAACTCCACACCCAACATTTCTGTTAAGTTATTTTTAACATTTTCTTTTAATTGACTCACACTAACTTCTTTAATTTTAGCAATAGCCCTGTAAGTCTCTTCAACCATATATGGTAAACATTTTTTTCCTCTATATTTACCTGGTGCTAAAAATGGACTATCTGTTTCTATCAGTAAGTTATCAAGTGGAATTTCTTTTACCACCGCTCTTAAATCATCTGCATTTTTAAAAGTAACTATTCCAGTTATTCCAATCATAAACTGCATTTCATTTACAAACTTCAAAGCAATTTCCAAATCACCGTCAAAACAATGAATAGAGCCTTTTAATCTACCGCAATACGGATAAATTAAGTCAAAAACTTCCCTGTAAGCACTTCTTCCGTGAATAACTACAGGTATTTTGTTTTTAGAAGCGAACTCAATTTGCTTTAAAAAAATCTCTTTTTGTAAATCAAAATTATCTTGACGCCAATAAAGGTCTATTCCAATTTCTCCGAGACCCACAACTATATCTTTGTTCTTTCGCCAAAGTTCAATTAACTCCTCAAAACTGTCTTCGCAGTTTTGAGGGTCAATTCCAATAGTTGCATAAGTTTTGTATTTGCGGGCTAGTTCAACAGTGCGCATATTGTCGTCTGCACCAGTTCCACAAATTATGTATTTAGTGTTATTTTCTTTGCATTTCTTTTCGTTTTCTTCACACATCTTATCTTGGTCTTTTTCAATAGAAGCAAGATGTGCGTGGTAATCAATAAAAGGTGTGTTCACTTTTTAAGCAATATAGCCGGCTGATTTAAGCTGAGTTGCCACCCAAGTTGCGTCAAATAGATTTTTTGCACCTGATTTGTTGTCCTTGGCTGTATATTTATAGTCTGGTTCAATTCCAAGTTCCGCCTCGCTGTGTGCTGCTCTAATGTCTTTCTTTTCAGTAACGTAGACATTGTTTGAAGAGTAGTAGGCAACCATACCTAGTGGGAAGTGTACAGGAGTAGTAGCCGACGCCCCACCTTGAGTTTTAAAGCCAATTACTTTACCTAAGTTATTGTCTCTAAACATGCCTGTAAACATTGAACCTGATGAGAAAGTAGAACCTGAAGTTTGCACAAAATAGTTTTTAAAGCGTGGAACTTCAGCATTTGTGTATTTAGTTTGAACGGTAGTAGTTCTGCGTTGACCAGTAATTGGGTGGTATTCAGAGTAAGTAAGAGTTTTGCCAGGTCCCGCAATTAACGCAGCCAGGTCTACAGCAGCTGCTACCACACCACCACCGTTGGCAGCCATGTTGATAACAATATTTTCAACACCTGGATGTTTGCTTTTGATTTCTTTAACTGCCTTAATATACTGTTTAACTGTACCTAAAATTGGGTCTCCGTTTTCATCTTCACCGTCAATTTCAAAACCTTTTAAGTTAATAATAGCAGTTTTTCCATCTTGAGAAACTGAGTATAGTCTTTTGTCAGAAAGAATTTGTTTTGCCTCTAACAAATTCCAAAAACCGATAAAAAATTTACTTTCTTCAGGTTCTTCATTATCTGCGTAAAGAGAAACGTTTTTATCTTCACCGGTGTGCAAGTCATCCAAGGCTTTAATTACTTCTCTCATCCCAAAATAGACATCGGCAGATTCGGTACTCAAAATTTTGTCGGCAAATTTTTCAAGAGCATCGTTTGCTGTTTTACGTAAAGGAATGTTTCCGTAAATTGTGTTAAAAAAGAAAGCCATAGTTTTCCAAGTAAAGCCAGAAACCGATTTTGGCATTTCGGTTTTAAATGAGTTCACGTAGACGTTTTCGTCTTTTTCAGCCTGTGCAATTTCACCTTCACCACGGCCTACCAGCTTATTTGTGTAAATTAGTGAACCAGTGTAGTAAGTTGCGCGTTCATTTGTATCTGAGTTTAAAACTAAAGAAAGAATAGCCAGTGGCAGTAAAACTTCGTCATCTTTAGTTTGATAAGAACCCAGTTTATAGCGGTTAAGTTCGTAAGTTAAAGGTCTTGTGTTTGTTAAACTTAGTTTAGTTAGTCTATAGTTTGCGTAAGCGGGTTCAGGCTCATTCCACGCTTCGTTGTAGGCAAACGCTTCTTCTAAAAATTTAGCATCACCGATTATGAAACGTTGCGCTGTGTGTTCGTAGATAACGGTATATTCTTCTTTTGCTAGATCTGGAAACTCTGGTTTAATTTTGTTAGTTTCGATAACTAGTTTAACAATGGTCTTAGTCTTAGTTTCTTCAACTTCCATTTTTTTAACTAATTCATATTTGTGTCCTTGGTAGATATATTCGTATTTGTGTTGGTTAAAGTCAACGATACCATCTAGTCCTTTAAAGAAGTTTTTAACAGAAATATAAGGCACCTCTTCTTCAAGCATAGTAATGGCCATTAAAGGTGCGT
>CAUTRH010000072.1:0-3228 GCA_963540905.1 uncultured Acholeplasmataceae bacterium
GCCGATCCAGTTGCGTTGGGCTTCTTTGATTTCTTCTGGCCAATCAACTAAATCCAGGTCTTTAATTAACCTATCTGCGTATTTAGTAATTTTTAAAACCCACTGTTTAAGGGTTTTTTTATACACAGGAAAATTGCCGCGTTAAGAGATCAACAGCGCGTTTTTCACAGTTATTTCGTCGTTTGCCAAAACTGTGCCTAGTTCTGGACAAAAATTCACTTCAATGTCTTTAAGTTCAGCAAGGTCGTGCTCGTATAATTTCTTAAAAATCCACTGGGTCCAGTGGTAAAACTCAGGATCGTGAGTAGATATGCTTTTTTGCCAGTCAATGGCTTTACCTAGTCGGTTTAATTGAGCCTTAAAGTTATTGATGCTAATTTTAGTAATTTCTTCAGGTTGTACATTGTTTTGAATTGCAAACTGTTCAGTTGGCAAACCAAAAGCGTCAAAACCCATAGTTTGCAGCACAGAAAAACCTTTGGCTCTTTTGTATCTGGCCAAAATATCGGTAGCAACATAACCCTCAACGTGTCCGACGTGAAGACCTAGTGCGGTTGGATAGGGAAACATGTCTAAGATAAAGTATTTGGGTTTGACAGCGCTTTCTTTGGTTTCAAAAGTTTGCTCTTGTTCCCAAATTTTTTGCCATTTTTTTTCGTATTCTAAAAAGTTATTTTGCATAGTAAAGTATAGTCCTGAAAAATATTAGATTAAGATAGATGTAAGTGGTTTTATGGTTATTTTGCAGACTCAGCTTTTAGTGTCTCAAAATAGCCAACTAAGTCGCCAATGGTTTTAATTTCTCTTAGTTTAGTTTCGTCAACTCTAATATCATGTTTTTCCTCAAACGCTAAAACTATTTCAACAGCGTCAATTGAATCAATTGACAGGTCTTCTTTTAGTCTGGCAGTTGGCACGATTTTTTCGTCTTCAATATTTAGATTTGTTTTAATAATGCTTTTAATTTCTTCAAACATGGGCAATTTTCCTTTTTTAAAATTTATTTATTTTGGTGCTTTTTTTGCTCAAGCGCTACTTTTATTATAGCATCAAACAAAGGATGGGAAAAAAGTGGGTTTGAACTAAACTCGGGGTGAAAAAGAGTAGATACAAAGAAAGGGTGACTTGGATTTGTAAAGGCTACTGTCACTTCCTCTAAAGTAGCAAGTGGGACTAAGTTAGGATGAGAAACTTCTTTAGTTGGCACTTTAAACGAACGAAAACGTTCAACAATTTTGCCTTCTTTGAAATACTTACTTATAGGGTTTACTTTATTTATTTTAATTTCACGACCACCAACCAGTTTAGTGGTTTCAACTTCAGTGATTTTATCTGAATTGTTTAGCATTTGCCAAAAACCTAAGTTTATCAGCAATGTTGGGATTTGTTTTTCGCTAAGTTCTGCAATTAATTCACTTTGTTTTAAAGTAAACTCTTGGTTGTCTTGACCTGAAACTACTGCCAGGTCTATGTTTTTGAGAAATTCTGAGTTATTGGTATTTGAGTTATACCAAATAAAGTTTGGTTTAACTGAATATGCGTAGCCAGAGTGTTTAATTGCCTCAGTTAGCGAAAGATAGGCCTCTTTAAAATCAGTAGTTCCTACTACTCCAACATTTAAAACGATATTCGCAGTTTCTACTTTTGAAACTAGGGAGTTCCAGGTTTTTAAGTTAAGTGGTTTTGCTTTTAGTTCAAAATGTTTAAAGATATTTTCATGCAGTTTACCATCAGCCAAAAGTGGCACTACTTTGTAGACTACATCTAAGTCAGGACAAGCCAGCACTGTCTCCGGTTTAACGTCGGTAAAGAACGATATTTTATGAACGGTTTCGGGGTCTAGCATTCTTTTTGACCTTAAAATAAGGGCATCCGGATCAATTCCGAAACTACGCAAAGTCTTGACACTGTGTTGAGTTGGTTTAGTCTTGAGTTCTTGCGAAACTTCCAGGTAAGGAACTAGTGCGGTGTGGATGTAGTAGGTGCGGCGATACCCTAAATCAAACCTAAGTTGGCGAATTGCCTCCAGGTAAGCCTCAGACTCCATATCACCAACTGTACCGCCGATTTCACAAATTATGACATCTGCCTGGCTTTGTTCGGCTGCTGTTTTTAATCTGTTTTTAATGGTATCAACGACATGCGGAATTACTTGAATGGTCTTGCCGCTGTATTTGCCAGCCATTTCGTTTTCCAAGATTTCTCTGTAAATTTTACCCATGGTGATACTAGAGTGCTCAGTTAAGTTAACACCAGTAAAGCGTTCGTAGTGTCCTAAGTCTAAGTCTGCCTCAGTTCCGTCTGCGGCCACAAAAACCTCTCCGTGTTGAAGTGGGTCAATCATGCCAGGAAAAGTATTGATATAAGGATCCATTTTGATCATAAACACCGAAACTCCCGTGCTTTTAAGTAGTCTGGCAATAGACGCTGCAGTTACACCTTTTCCAATTCCAGAAATTACGCCACCTGTGATAAAAATAAAATTACTCATATTTTAAAAAACTCCTTTTTGTTTCTATTAAATAAAAAAATAGGGATGCAAAAATTGCCTCCCTATTCGTATAGATTTTCGTAGTCGTCCATGTATTTGTTGTACTCATCTTCGTCTTGATCTGATTCGTCTAAGTCCAAATCTGGGTCAACATATTTATCGTCGTCTTCGTCGCTTTCAGTTTTCAGGTAATCCTCAATGTCTTCTTCAACTAAAGCGCTTTCGTCTTCTTCATCATCAAGTTCAGGAAGTGGGTTGTTGCTTGCTTGCATTTGAAGTTTTTCATCTTCATCGTCTTCATCTTCTTCAATATCTGGTTCAGATGCCACAAACTCATCTAAATTAAAGTCAGAAAATTCAATGTCGTCTTCATCTTCATTGATTTCAATGTCTTCGTCATTGCTTTCGTTGGCAAAAAAAGTACCGTCTTTATCCCAGTACTCTAAGTTGTTGTCTTTTAAATCAAAAAACCCGTCGCCAACATAAACGAAGCGACCTGATGAAATTAAGTCAAAATAAAGTTGATTTTTGAAATCTACGCTAACTTCGCCTAGATTACGAATTGCGCAAATTTTGTCAATAAGTTCGTTAAGTGAAACAGCAGAACCCTGTTCCTTGATTAAGGAGTATGCAATTTCTGATAAAGAATTTTCTTCTGTATGATTCAAGTCAGCCTCCATATAACTTAAATATTATATTATAGTCAAACCTATTTTACAAACTATAACTAAAGACCT
>CAUTRH010000073.1:0-3213 GCA_963540905.1 uncultured Acholeplasmataceae bacterium
ACAGATACATCAAAAGTTTAATAGCAGAGCTAAATGCTGTGTATTTAGACAACTGTTATTTTGATACTATCTTCATTGGTGGCGGGACTCCAAATAATCTGAGTTTAGAAAATTTAAACTTATTATTAAAAACCTTAAAAAAGTTTAAAGGTGTAAAAGAGTATACAATTGAATGTAATCCTGAACTAATTACTCAAGCACAAGTTAGATTATTTAAAAAATACGGTGTAAACCGTGTGGCTTTAGGCGTGCAGAGTTTTGACCCTGAGACCATAAAATTCTTAAAACGCAACCACACAACTAAGGATGTTAAGTGCTCTGTTAGACTACTTAAAAAAGCCGGAATTCAAAATATTTCTTTTGATCTTATGTACGGTATAAAAAATCAGAGTTTAGAAATACTAAAAAAAGACTTAGAAATCGCAATAAAGTTTAACCCTAAACATATATCGTATTACGCCTTGATTTTAGAGCAAAACACCTTTTTAGCATTCTTAGAAAAGCAAGGTATACAGACAACTTTAGCAGAAGAAGCGTGCTTAAAGCAGTATAACTTTATTAAAAAAATACTAAAGAAACACCACTTTTCACAATACGAAACTTCAAATTATGCAAGGTCAAAGTACCGCTCTCAGCATAACTTAATCTACTGGAAAGACTCAGAATACATCGGCGCAGGACTTGCAGCCAGCGGATACACAGCTGGAACGCGTATAAATAACACCGCAATTTTGCACGCCTACATTAACAATGGACCTGGAAAAACTGAAGTAAAACAAAGTGAACAAGAGTTAATTTCAACGGCAATAGTGCTCGGACTTCGCAAAACTAGTGGTATAAATCTTAAATATTTTAAGCAAAAATACAACTTAGATTTACTTAAATATTTCCCAATAATTAAAAAGTTACTCGCAAGAAAAATGCTGAGATACACCAAAGGTAGACTATACATACCATTTAAATATATTTATTTAGAGAACCAAATTATGCAGGAGTTTGTATGAAACCGTTTTTAATTAATGAATTTATTTTATATTTAAAAAACGAGAAATCATTGGCCAAAACCACTCAAAATGCCTACAAAGTTGACATTCAACAGTACTTTGATTTCTATGCGAAATACCACAAAGAAATTCAAAGGCCTGAACAAATCAGTCCTAAACTGATTAAAAACTACATTAGAACTTTGCAGAAAAAATATGACAGTAGAACAACTAACCGTAAAATTTCGGCAATTAAAACCTTCCATGCTTTTCTTGAAATGGATGGTTTGACTAAAGAAAATCCAGCACAAGAAATTAAAAATGTTAAAGAGAAAGAGAAAGTAATTCGCACAATCAACGTAGAGCAAACTAGTAAAATGATAGATTCAATTGATTTAAAAACAGTATACAATGTACGAAACTTAGCGATGTTTTTAGTGTTATATGGCTCTGGTCTTCGTGTTTCTGAGCTGGTTGGACTTGACTTAAAGTCGCTTCATTTAAATGAAGGATTTTTAATTGTTGAAGGAAAAGGCAGTAAAGAAAGAACTGTACCGTTAACTAAAAAAGCAGTAGAAGCACTTAAAACCTACATTAAAGATGCTCGCAATATCATCTTAAAAGAACGCACTTTACCTGCTTTGTTTGTAAGCAAAAACGGCGCAAGAATAACGCGTCAAGGATTCTTTAAGATAGTTAAAACCATCGCTGAAGACAACGAAATTGATAATGTTTCGCCACACACTTTCAGGCATTCTTTTGCTACACACTTACTTGAAAACGGTTGTGATTTAAGGGTTCTGCAAAAAATACTAGGTCACGAAAGCATACAAACAACACAGATTTACACAAACATTTCAGATAAATATAAGCGAGAAAAGTACAATAAAACTAGACCAAAACTTAATAATTCAGAAAAGTCTTAATTTAGTTTTTGTAAACTTAATGACAAAAGACAAAAAAAGTTTAACATAGTTTGTAGAGAGATTATCTACAACACAGTTAAACTTTTTTTTATTTTTCGTGCTAATTTTAAATTCAGTGTTGCACTGTGTGCGTAAAAGCTTAAAATTTAATTTTCTTATTGGTTTAATATAATTAAACTTTTATTAAAAAAATAATTTATTTTTAAAATAAATATTAAATCATTTTCTTGCCAACAGTGAAGAATCATAAATTTAAAATGACTACAGCCTGGTTATTTTTATACAAGTGAATTCCCTAATCACATTACTCAGTTTATAAAAGTTTATTAACGACTGTTTTCGTTTTGTTTTAATCAGATAAAAACATGTGCTTTTTAAGACGCTCTAGGACAAAACATAATGAATAACAACCCACAAAAGGTAGGAATAATTGCTCAAAACGCATCACTAAATAGTTTAGTATATTTTTATTTTTATTAAAAAAAGTAAAAAAGTTTAATAATATTTAAATAGTGTTAATGCCAGAACGCAGTGCTCAGAAATTTTAATTTTTTGTTTTTTTACTATTTTTTCAAATTGTTAGCTCTGGTGAATTTTTCACTAAAAATCATGTTTTTTAGCACTAAATTACAAAAATTCCGATAGTGAATAGTAATCCACATTCCCACACATTTTCACTTGTCCGCTTCACTAACTTGCTATATTTTGGTTTACATAATATATATTATAGGAACAAATAAAAAATAACAAAAATCAGAAATAAACTTTGCATTCACGCTAAAATTAAAAATAGGGTGTATAAAAGTAGTTATACTTAATTACTTCTCTCTTTTTTATATTCACACTTGAAAAATGAATATGAAAAAAACGTAAAACGCGTTTTAACGAAATTAAATTTACAGACTTGGTGAAATGACCGTTAATTTTAATTTTTTTTGGCATTTTTTTACGAAAACTCTTGTTATAGTGACTTCGTTTGCTATTAAACTTTATGTAATTTACAAATAAAATATTAGTTAAAGTAAACTAACTAAACTACTTCTTCTCTCAGAAACAATTAGGCTTATTTTTAAGTTTTTGTTCTTTATGTCGTCTTGTTTGTTGATGAGAATTTTTCTACTATGACAAAGGTGCCAAGTCTTTTTACAAATAACTAAAAAATATTAAAAAAGTTTAGTTTTATTAAACTCATGATAATTAGCGGAAAAGTCATACTTTCTGAGGCGTTGCGCTTTTTAGTTTGAAGAAAAATTTGCAAATATTTCAGTGTATATTTTAGATTTAAACTTATTTAAACTTATTTA
>CAUTRH010000074.1:0-3156 GCA_963540905.1 uncultured Acholeplasmataceae bacterium
TTCATCGAACAATGAGAACATTACTTATTTATGTCACGAATTGGCGTGACGTTTCTACAAGGTGCCGTAACACCTAACAATAAGTAAGTCATAAAGTCATCAAAAGATTTTACCGTCTTTTTATGATTTTAAAGGCTTGCTTGGCAGGCCTTTTTCTGTTATTCGATTGGTTTGATCTTTGTCAGAGGCTCAATGGACTCCTGACAAAGATCAAAATACACTTTAGTTTTATTTTTTTTAAGTTTAATTTTTTTGATTAAAACTAAAACAAAAAACACAGAAACCAAATTAAACAAACGTCTTGAGATGTGGTCAGAAGTTTCTTTTAACATCAACGAGATTTCAGATAAACTGCTTAACCAACTGCCCATTTGTGTACTTGTTTTAAATGAACTTTCAGAAGTAACTTTTATTAATGAATACGCCAAAAATATTTTTCCTGAATTAAGCGCGCACACTGATTTGAGTGAGTTTTCCAAAGAACTTGCTAAACAAATTGAGACTTACCAAACACCATTTTTATTTAAAATTAACCAACGTATCTTTGACGTGATTTACTACGAATCAGTGCACTCTATTTTGATGTATGATGTTTCTGAACGCGAGCATTTGCGTCAACTTTATTTCAATAAAACCACAGTTATCGGGTTTATTGAAATTGAGAACTTAGACGAGCAACTTACCAAACTAGAAATCGCACAGCAATCTGCACTAAAATCTAAGTTTTTTATTCAAATCTCTGAATGGTTCGCTAAGTTTTCGTGCTTCTTTAAGAGTTTTAGCAACGAAAAGTTCTTGTTTGTTGCAGACCGCCTTAACTTAGATAAAATGATTGGCACGAAGTTTGAAATAATTGACCAAATTAACCAACTTTCTAAAGACAACAACGTTTTAGTTTCGCTTTCTATGGGTGTTGCTGCCTGGGTTACGCTAGACTTATTTAAAAACGCGCAAATCGCGCAAGAAGCCTTGGAACTTGCCCAAAACCGTGGTGGTGGACAGGCGGTTGTCAATATAGAAAATGAAAACGTACAGTTTTTTGGTGCAAAAGTAGACTCTGTGCAAAAACACAATGCTGTCTCTTCTCGTTTCAACGCAGAAACTATTAAAGCCGAAATTAATCGCGCGAAAAACGTCGTGATTATGGGACATACCGACACCGACACAGATTCTTTTGGCTCGGCGCTTTTGCTTTATTTAATTGCAAAAGAAGTAAAAAAAGACGGAGTGTATTTATACTATAGTGAAACCCAGTTTGACGAAACTGCTCGTAAAGTTGCCAAAACCGTGCTTTCTGAAAACCCTCGTTTCTTAAGTACTTTTTTAAGTGAAGAGCAAATTTTGCCGCTGATTTCTGAAGAAACTCTGTTAATTTGCGTAGATACATCAATTGAAGCCAGACTAATTTCAACTACTGTCTATCAAAAAGCCGAAAGAGTTTTAACTATTGACCATCACCGTCAAGTTCAAGGTAACTTTGAAAAGGCTTTATTTCAGTTTATTGAACCAAACACCTCATCAGTTTGTGAAATGATAATTTCCTTAATTCCGTTCTTTGGACTGAAGTTAAGTTTAACTCAAACTGAAGCCTCTGCAGTTTTAGCCGGAATAGTGGTAGACACCAATTCCTTTACTTTTAGAACTAGCGCCAATACTTTTGCGGCTTGTTCTTACTTAAAAGAAAAAGGCGCAAATATGATTTTAGTTAAAGACTGGCTCAGAAACCAACTGGCATCAGTTCAGCTAATTAACGACGCAGTAGCGGGCTTGCAAGTTTTCTTAGACCGCTTTGGCTTTATTTCGGTATACGAACAAATCAGCGACCGCACGCTGCTTGCACAAATCGCCGAGGCTGCAGTTAAAATTGAAAACATTGATGCAGCATTCGCTATCGCCAAAATCGGTCAAGACGTCTATGTTTCTGCGAGGTCCATTAAACAAAACATCAATGTTCAGTTAATTTTAGAGCAAATTGGTGGAGGTGGACACTTCCAGGCAGCAGCCGCAAAAGTAGTCAATGCTAACATCAACGAAGTTGCGATAAAACTAAGATACATAGTAGACGCTGAATACAACCAAAAGGGAGAAAATATGAAAGTTATTTTGAAAAAAGATTTTAAGAAAAACAAAGCCCGCGACTTAATTGAAGTAACAGCAGGCTATGCTAAATATTTGTTTAACGAAGGTATCGCCGAGCCTGCTAGCGAAGAGAACTTAAAAGCTCGTGAACAGTTTTTCTTAGAGAAAGCCGAACAAGAAAAAGAAGCTGCTAAAATGTATAGCGCACTTAAGGCCAATATTGAAACTAAAACTGTGGTTGTTCAAGTTAAAACTGGCGAAGGCGGAAAAATGTTTGGCGCAGTTACCGCTAAACACATAGCCGATGCATTAGCCGAACAACACGAAATTATTATAGACAAGAAAAAAGTAGAACTTGAAAATCCAATTAACTCAACCGGCCGTTTTTTGGCAACAATTCGCTTTAATAAAGATTTCATTGCTAAACTAACCGTTGATGTTCGCCCACAAAATCATGATGCAGCCTAAAAAACCAAATAATAATTTAGCAAGTGCCTTGCCTGCAATTCCTTTTTCCGAAGAAGCAGAACGCGCACTTTTGGCAGCTATTTTTGCAGAACCCAAAATTTTAGTTGAAGTCGCAGATCTTTTGACGCCTGAGATGTTTTATTTAGAAAAACACCAAAATGTTTTTAAGGCTATGCTGAAGTGCGGTCAAACTAAAGAAATTTTTACGCTACCAGATGTCTTGGACGAACTGAAAACTTTTTATCGTGGTAGTTTACCGATTGCCGAAAACCAATACACGCTTGAGCTTTCTGATTTAGTTGCAACCAGTTCTTACTTTAAGTCATATATTAACGTAATTAAGGGATACGCCTTTAAGCGAGAAATTATTGAACTTAGCAAAAAAATGTCTGAGCGTGCAATGCTTAATTCAGAGAAGTACTCAGAACTTTTTGACTGGGCAGAAGCAGAACTTTTTGGAATTACTAAAAAACGCACAGTTGGTGGGTTTACTACAGTCGGAGAAGTTGCGGACCTAGTTGTTCAAGAGGCTAAACTTTTGGCCAACTCTAGTGAAGGCATTAACGGACTTAGAACAGAGTATCCTCGCCTTGACCACGTACTTGGTGG
>CAUTRH010000075.1:0-3108 GCA_963540905.1 uncultured Acholeplasmataceae bacterium
GAAATAACAAATCCAGAAGAACCTTTTCCAACAGCCCAAGACATTACTAAACTAGACATTGCTAAACATCAGGCTAGACTACAAAGTACATTAGTTAGCATTACTAACGCAAAGGTTAAAAGTTTTGAAAAAGACTCAAAATACGGAAACATCAACATTGTTTTTGAGTTTTTCGGCAAACAACTTGCCTTCAGATATGACAGCCGTGTAAATAAATCCAAATGGGCTTCAATACTTGAAAACTTAAAACCAGGTAAGTCTTATGACTTGACTAACTTAGTGTTTTCGTTTTATAACCAACCACAATGTTCAGTTTCAGAAAGTTTTGTGTTTAAACCGCACGTTAATGAAAGCGGGAAAATTAATGTTTTCTTTGACTTAAACGGCGGAACTATTGCAGGCGGTGTTCAACCACAAATTATTGAAGTTGGCCAAACTGCGAAAAACCCCGGCAACCCAACTAAGCAAAACTATGAGTTTTTAGGTTGGTCTAAAACTGGCAAAACTGATGATATTTTTAATTTCAATTCTAAGTTAACCGAAGACACAACACTTAAGGCTGTATATAAATACAACGGCCCTTCTGAAGACTTAGATGAAGTAAATGGCTATTATTCTTCTGTAAAAGGTCTGGAAGGCGATGCGCTTCGCGCTAGACTTAAACAAATCATAGACAAACCGGCAACTTCTTACGACACAGCGTGGGAAGCACTTAAAAAAGCAGATGAGTCTATTACAAACCCTGGTTATTTTTATTTAGCATATACTGGAGACAGTCCAAGATATCAATATAGAGTAAACTCAAAAAACGGCTGGAACCGTGAACACGTTGTCCCAAACTCTAAGTTAGCACAACACGGTATTCCCAAAGGTGAACTTCACAACTTAAGAGCCTGCGATATTAAAACCAACTCAAGTAGGTCTAATTATCCGTTTGTAGAAGGAAGTGGTGAAAATAAAGCAATTAACGGCAATACCTACTATCCAGGTGATGAACATGTTGGCGATATTGCCAGAATTTGTCTGTATATGGCTCTGCGCTATAACTTTCCACTTAAAAAGGTAGGTAAATTAGAGACTTTCTTAAAATGGCATAGACAAGATCCGGTTAACGAATTTGAAAAAAGAAGAAACAATATTTTGGCACAATATCAAAAAAACCGAAACCCTTTTATTGACAACCCACAATTTGTTGAAAAAATTTTTGGAAATGCTAAAACCACTTCTTTAAATGAAGTTATGTATAGTCTTTACTTGCAACTAGTTAAACCAGTTTGTGTGTTTGGACAAAAACTAGATTTATAAATTAAATTTATGTAATATAAAAAGGCCTGAAAAGGCCTTTTTATTTGAGTATTTTTAAGATATTTAACTAAGTGTAAATTGATAATTTTGTTTGTTTTTTCACTTTATGTAAAGTATTTATATCGGTAGTCGCATGATAGTTTTTTGTTATCTTTAATAAGGAATTCCCAATTTCTACCACTATATGCTAAATAATTGCTGACCACTACTACTGTAACAATAAGCAAAACACACAGTTTTTAACCAAAAACAGAGTTTAAGGATTTTTACAACAATTATTTCTTTCACAGATGGCATATTTTTCCATATTTTACAATGTGGATTACTCTATAACTGATTAGGATTAAATACCTAAAAATTCATTCATTAGAAATATAAAATTGTAATTTTAAGCTTAAATTTTACTAAACTCATGGTTTTTGTTGCATTTTGCAATTTTGCAAATTTTCATATAGTGGATGTGACTGGGAATTCTTTACTTTAAACATTACGAAATCGTATTTTATACTAGAAATTGTTATTCTACTTATATTTTTAGAGGTAATTATAAGGATATTTTTTTGTCATTTTTCTGGCTTGCGGCCATTTATTACAGAATAATCGCAATTTAAACTATTTAGTTTTGAATTTAAAACAGTGTGCTTAATGCAAATCACATAATAATTTACAATACCTGTTAAAAAAATACTGATAAAAGTTATGTTTGTGATTAGTTGCCTACAGCTTCAAAAACTATAAAATCGCATTGTTATGCCTTTTTTTAGTTTTATATAATTTTGCAACTTTTGTTTTTATAGTCGTTTACTATATATATATATGAATTGATACAGTAAATAGCGTTTTTAGTGAAAGACAAACGAGGTTTTTTAACTGTAAAACGCACTAATAAAGACATATTTAAGGAAACTAATGTTGTCAATATTAAAGCATCTAAAATTTTACAAAATAACTTTATAAAATATATATAACATACCGCAATACTTTTGCATAACTTACACAAGGAGAAATATATGCAACCTGAACAAAATATGCAGTCTAATAATCTCCGCAAGAAAAGAAAAGGATTTTTAATCCCTGCTTTATTTATTCTTGCGTTTACTCTACTTATTTTACTTGTTATCTTTTTATTTTCACATCCTACAGTTTATTTTTCTAAAAATAGTGGTTTCACTGAACACGACGCTGTTAAGGCTGGAAAAAATAAACTACGCTTTGTGGTGCCAGAAACTATAGATACAACTAAGTCTACTTTCATTTCTGTTAGAAAAGAATGGTTTACAACTAGTAGACTAGGAACAATTGTTGACATTAAGGCAAAACCAGGTAAATACTTAGCACTTGACTTTACAGACCGTCAACACGACTCTGAAGTTTTTACAATCTACACTAAGAACTGGTTTGGAATTAAAAAACAGTATGACGTAATTGTTGATTACTCTAACTTCCTTCGTATCTTTTTCCCTGAGTCACATGATGGTGCGATTCCTCGCAAACCAGAAATTCTTCCATATTCTAAACTACAGACCGAACACAAACACAAATACGAGGAACTTTACAAAATCAAAAGTTTCTATGCATACGACAAAGACGGAAAAATCGCTCCAGAACCTATCCATAGAAGAGATGTTTTTTCTAAAGACATCGCTCAAGGCCGTGCATTTATTGTTAACAACAGCACGCAAATTTCTTTAGTTTATGATTTCTTACTGCCAGGTATTTTTAAAAACCAAGCACAAAAAACTCAAGTTTACGACCTTGTTGACAAAACTGTTGGAAAAGCAAAAACTCTAGACCCTCACAAAC
>CAUTRH010000076.1:0-3060 GCA_963540905.1 uncultured Acholeplasmataceae bacterium
GCCAACTTAATCACCTCATTTCTGCTAAAAATACCTAATAAGTATAACACAATAGCGAAAACAAGACAATTGTTTTAATCAGTTATTTTAAAGAGTTAATTGCTGCTTTGCGGTCTGTTTGATTAAAAATAAAACTGCCTGCCACCACAATATCCGCGCCTGCTTCTTTGATTTTTTCAATGTTTATTGAATCAACTCCGCCATCAACTTCAATTTCAAAGTTAAGTCTGTGCCTTTCGCGATATGTTTTTAGTTCCTTAATTTTGCAAAGTGCACTTTCTATAAACTTTTGTCCACCAAAACCAGGTTCAACAGACATCACAAGCACTATGTCAATTTCTTTAAGCAGTGCGTGAATTTCTTTAACTTCAGTTTTGGGTTTGATAGAAATTCCTACTCTTTTGCCAGTCTTTTTGATTTTAGCAATGGTTTTGAAAATATCGCTTTTAGCCTCAAAGTGAAAAGTAATGTTGTAGGTATTGCTTAAATTAAACTTATCAATCCAAAAATCAGGCCAATCAACCATTAGGTGAATGTCAAGCGGAACAGTGGTTGAGTCGTTTGTAAGTTTAGTGATGTAAGGTCCAAAGGAAATGTTTGGCACAAAGTTTCCGTCCATTATATCAATGTGGAAACGGTCTGAGGTTTCAATTGATTTAAGTTCTTGTTTTAAATTCAAAAAATCAGCAGTTAAAATTGATGGGGCAACTTTCATTTTTATTTTAATCTCCTTTGTTTAATTTGAGCGTATATTTTTTGGTAGTTTAGATAACGGACACCAATAACTTTAGTTTCATAAAGTTCAACTACCTTGCAGTCCTTTGCCTGAATGTTTAAATGCAAGCATTTATTTTTAAACTTACAATCTTGGCTAAATAAATTAAAATCAGGGTAGTATTTTTTCAACTCGGTTTCTAAAATTATTCCTGAGTTAAGTAAAGAAAATCCAGGAGTGTCGCCAATGTATCCTTGCATATAACTAAAAAGTTCTGAGTTTCTAGTTGTATGTTTACCACGACCAAGTGCTTTTGAAGTTTCGCCAGTTTTTTGATTAATTTCAGGAATCAAGTTATTTAAAAAAGAAGACTTACCCACTCCAGTTTGGCCAGTTAGTATAGTGACTTTATTCTTAAAAATGTCAAAGTTGTCAAAACTAAAGTTGTTGTTATCAACTGTAATAACTTTTAAGTTAAGATACTTTTCGTAGTACTGAAGGTCTGTTAATACCTTTTTAGTTTTTGAGTTATCTATGTCAATTTTGGTTAAAACCAAAATTGGTTGAATTTGTTTTTTTGCACAAATTAACAAAAAATTATCTAGAAGCATAAAAGAAAACTCAGGGTCAGCGACTGAAAACACTAAGATAAGTTGGTCAATATTTGCACAGTCTGGTCTGACAAATTCATTTTTTCGTGGTTTGATTTTTTCAATTATATATTGATCTCGGAAATCTTTGAGTTCAACAATATCGCCGATTTTTGGAGTTTGTCTTAAAAACTGAATTTCTTTCTTATCAGAAAAATTTAAGAAATTGGTTTTAACAGAATTGGTTTTTACAAATCTGTTTTTACCAGCAACGACAGCATCAACAATTTTGTTTTCTTGGTTTAACAAGGCCACTTTATAAAATGACGTATTTTTACGAATTACAAGCGCATCCATCTTTATGCTCGTGTTTTTTCAAAACTTCTGACCTTAACTGCCCACAGGCTGCGTTAATGTCGTGTCCTTGTTCTTTTCTTAAAATTGCATCCATATTTGCATTTTTAAGAACATTAAAGAAGGCTTTTTGGCGTTCTGGAGTTGAACGTTTATAAGCAACCTCTTTAACTTCGTTGTAAGGAATTAAGTTAATGTAGACGTTTCTTGATTTAAATAATTTAACTAGTTCTTTAGCGCACTCTACAGTGTCTGTTAGTTCATTGATTAAAATATACTCAATTGTAACACGACGATTGGTCTTTGCTAAGTAGTAATCTAGAGCCTCGATTAACTTAGATATGGAAAAAATCGTATTTATTTTCATAATCTGGCTTCTAAGGTCGTCAAACGGAGCGTGGAAAGAAAGCGCTAGGTTAACTTGCAGATTACGGTCAGCAAATGCTTTGATTTTCGGAACTAAACCAGATGTTGAGACAGTTATTCTGCGTTGACCAATATTGAGACCTTTTGGATAGTTTAAGATATCAATGAAAGTCATCACATTTGCGAAATTATCAAAAGGTTCACCAATTCCCATAATCACCACTGAGTTTATTTTACATTGTTTAATTTCTTGAGTTTTCATAACTTGACCGACAATCTCAGCGGTAGTCAAATCGCGTTTTTTCTTAAGTATCCCGCTTGCGCAGAAACTGCAACCGATTGAACATCCGACTTGTGTAGTTACGCAAAGCGAAAGTCCATAGTCATGATGCATCAAAACACACTCAATTAAAGCGCCGTCTGCAAGTGCATATAGAAACTTTTCAGTGCCATCTTTTGATTTGTTTTGAATTACTAAGGTAGGCAAAGTTATTTCAAAGTTCTCATCCAAAAAAGCAATGAAGTCTTTTGGAAGATTTCTCATCTCTTGAAAAGACTTTTTTTCTTTCGCGTACAGCCAGTTAAAAATTTGTTCTGCTTTAAATTTTTTAAATCCTTTATCTACCAGATAATCTGTTAACTGGGCGAAATTGTAGGAATATATTTGTTCTTTCAACGTAGTGTTACCTTCAGCTCAAAAGCCAGGCGGTTTAAAATTGACTTAATAGTTTTTTCAATATCTTGCATCTCAATTTGTTTTTCGGTATTTTCAAACACTAAGTGAAAAGCATATGACACAAGGTTAGGAGTTTCTGGATTTTTAAAGATATCAAATAAGGTGATTTCTTTTAAGGTTTTGCGTGCAGTTTGTTTAATTAAGGTAACTATTTTTTGATAAGAAGTGTCAACACTTGCAACTAGCGCCAAGTCTCTTTCAACCCTGGGGAAAGCAGAAATGCGTTCATATTTTGGAGTTTCTTTAGTTAGTTTAAATAATTCTAAGTTTAAATTAAACACTAGAGTTTTCTTTTTATT
>CAUTRH010000077.1:0-3038 GCA_963540905.1 uncultured Acholeplasmataceae bacterium
ATGTATGAGTTTGCCGAAGCCAACGGTGCTACTATAATTTGTGGACCTGAGGCTAGGGGTTTTATTTTTGGTTGCCCTGTTGCCTATAAGTTAAATATTGGTTTTGTGCCAGTTAGAAAACCAGGAAAACTACCAAGAAAAACTCTAGACATGGCCTACTCACTAGAATATGGCACCAATACTTTGTCAATTCACGCAGACGCCATTAAACCAGGCGATAAAGTCGTGATTGTTGACGACCTTTTAGCAACTGGAGGCACGGTTAAATGCACCATTGACATGATTGAAAAACTAGGTGGTGAAGTAGTCGGCTGCTGCTTCTTAATTGAACTTAAAGACTTAAAAGGTCGCGAACTTCTGAAAAACTACAAAACCTTTACTTTACTTGAATACTAATAAATAAACTTTTTTAAAATGATTGAAACCAAATTCGCCGAACTATATCAAAACTTAATTAACACAATTGACACATACATAAAAAACCCAGATAGTTTAAAGTTAATCAAAAGGGCTTTTTTAGTCGGCGAAAAATATCACGACAATCAGTTTAGAAAAAACGGAGATCCGTATTTTACGCATCCAATTGCGGTCACTCAGATTTTAGCAGACATGCACGCAGGTCCAGAGACCTTAGCCGCTGGTCTGCTTCACGATATCCTTGAAGACACAGATTTGCCAAAGGTGGAACTTGCTGAAATGTTTGGAACAGAAATTGCTAATCTTGTTGAAGGTGTGACTAAAATCTCTAAAGTTGAGTTTAAAACTGATACCACTCAAGTTGAGTATCAGCAAAAAATGTTAATTGCAATGGCTACAGACATCAGAGTAGTTATCATAAAAATCGCCGATCGTTTGCACAACATGCGCACACTTAGGTTTCAAAAACCAGACCGACAGGCTGCAATTGCTAAAGAAACCCTAGATATCTACGCCCCACTTGCCCATCGCCTTGGTATGTTTAGAATTAAGGCAGAGCTTGAAGACATAGCGCTTAAATACACTGATAACGACACATATAAATATATCTCGTCGCTTCTTAACAACACTAAAGACCAACGCGAAAAAGAAATAAGTCAGATAATTTTAGCGACCACTGAAGTATTAACTAAAAACACCGATATTAAGTTTGAAATCAAGGGTCGCATTAAAAATATTTACAGTATTTATAAAAAACTAGTTATCCTAAAAAAAGACTTTGAAGATATCTACGACCTTTTGGCGGTTCGTATAATTGTGCCAACTGTTGCGGATTGCTACTCGGTTCTAGGCTTAATTCACGCAAACTTCACACCAATTCCAAAGCGCTTTAAAGACTACATTGCGATGCCTAAACCCAACTTATATCAGTCTCTGCACCCCACCGTGCTTTTTTCAATGGGTCAACTTTTTGAAGTGCAAATTAGAACTTTTGAAATGGACGAAGTCGCAGAACTGGGTATTGCTGCTCACTGGGCTTACAAAGAAAACAAGGTCTACTCAAAGGAACGCGAACAATTTGAGTTGGCCGAAAAACTTAAATGGTACGCGGATCTACTTAAAATTTCAAAAGACTCAGACGAAACTAAAAAAGAAGCTGCTGAGTTCGTTGAAAACATTAAACAAGACATTTTAAACGCCAATGTCTACGTCTTTACACCTGACCGCAAAGTAATTGAACTGCCAAATGGCTCTACTCCAATTGACTTTGCCTATGCAATTCACACGCAAGTTGGCACTACTATGGTTGGGGCTACTATTAACAACAAAATGTCGCCGATAGACACTAAGTTAAAAACTGGCGATATTGTGTCTATTAAAACCGCGAAAAACGCAATTCCGTCAATTGACTGGCTAAAAATTGCTAAATCTTCGCGTGCGAGAACAAAAATTAAAAACTTCTTAAACACCTATTACCGAGATGAACTAATAAAATCTGGCAAAGAAGAATTAGAACGAGAACTCGTTAAAGCCAAAATTACTGACTTTACGTTGGATATGGACTTTGTTGAAAAGAATTTTGAAAAGCAAAGTTTCCAAACTTTAGATGACTTTTACTTTGAAATTGGCAAGAACTTACTTTCTCCAAAAACTGTAATTGCCAAAATTAACGGAACAGAACTAACTAAAGAAGGTGCTCTGGAAGCCCAACTTAAAAAAGCAGCCAGAGGCCTGGAAGCCGCTTCCAGCACTGGTGTAATTGTTGAAGGTTTAAACAAACCACAAGTTAAGTTAGCGCTTTGTTGCAATCCGGTTTACGATGATGAAATCAGAGGCTATGTTTCTAAAAACTCAGGTATAGTTGTTCATTTAAAAGATTGTGTGAACTTAAAAACTTTAGATCAAAACAGAGAAATCCAGGTGTTTTGGGGAAAATCACCAAACCGTCGTTTTGCGGCCTGGTTGAGATTAAAAGTCCAAAACACAACTACCATGATGTCAGAAATTGTCTCGCTTATCAACTCAACCTCTACCTCAATTGCTGAGTTTCAAACTGCACAGGTAAACTCTTTAACTCAAGTTTACAAAATTAAAATTGCCGTTAAAGATGCCCATGAACTTAATTTAATAATTTTAAACTTAAAGAAACTAAACGGAGTTTTCCAAGTTGAAAGGTTTGTTAAATAATGCGCGCACTAATTCAAAGGGTAAAATCTGCTGAATGTGCGGTTGAAGGTCAGGTTATTTCTAAAATCAGCAAAGGCTTACTTGTTTTTGTTGGTTTTTGTCAAACCGATACTAAAGAAAATGTTTCAAAAATGTGCAGTAAGTTAAAGAAACTACGCATTTTTGAAGACAGTTTTGGTAAAACTAATTTAAGTTTAAAAGATGTTGACGCTGAACTGATGGTAATTTCTCAGTTCACTCTATACGCAGATTCAAACAACTCCAACAGACCTTCGTTTACAAATGCTCTTGACTTTAAAGAGGCTGAGATACTTTATCTGGAAACGCTTAATAATTTAAGTCAAGATTTTAACACCCAAGCAGGTAGTTTTGGCGCAGATATGCAAATAACTTTGACAAACTCAGGTCCGTTTACTCTCTTGCTTGAAAACTAG
>CAUTRH010000078.1:0-3033 GCA_963540905.1 uncultured Acholeplasmataceae bacterium
CTTAACAAAGCCAATAATTCCGTTTTAAATTTCATATCTCCGAAACTCAGGTTATTAAGTTTAGCACTTTTAAATATATATGTCAAAAAAAAAGCAATGCTTGAAAAAAATTTTTAATGCTTGAATTTTTTTTGGATTTTTTTGCTTAATTTTAAGATATTTCCTAAGTTAAATTGCTTTGAAAAATCCTTTAAATAAAGGTTTTTTAAGATGAACTCATCAATTTCTTGAAATGTAAGTAAACCTTTTAAAAACTTAGCAATAGCAATGTCGTCAAGGATTGAAAAGACTGTGCCAAAAAACTGAGTGTCAAACTCAGTAAGCAATCTATCATATACTAAGAAACGACCCTTTGGAATTTCTTCAACTACTTCGGTTAGCGTGTCTTTGATTTCAAAATAATTGTAGGTGTGTGGCCAAAGCAGTGCGTTTTTAATTGGATGATACATATCGTTTTCAGAATGCAGATAGTAAGTACGTCCGTTTGCCAAACAAAAAGCATGAACTTTTGACTCTTTTTGGCGAAGCACTTGAATTTCTTTTAAAGGAAAGTTAAATAGATACATCGCCTCAATTATCTCAAATGCTTTGTTAACCATAGTTTGTGAGTCTACTGTAATTTTTGTGCCCATCTGCCAGGTTGGGTGAACCAACGCAGTTGCTTTGTCAATTTGTTTTAACTCTGCTCTTGATTTGTTAAAAAAAGCACCACCACTTGCTGTGATTCCAATACTACTAAGTTCGCCAAAATGATTTTTTAGACAAAAAAGTGCATTGTGTTCAGAGTCTACAGGAATAATTTTTGCCTGTTTACTCTTTGCAATTTTTGTTAAAATTGCGCCCGCCATTACGAGACTTTCTTTGTTGGCTAAAATTAAAGTTTTTCTGGCCATCAAAGCCCAGTATGAATAAATTAAGCCAAAAGATTGAGATACTGAGTTAAAAACTGCATGTATTTTCTTTGAATAAATTAGCTTTTCAATATTTCTTTTGCCAACTATGAAGGTAATTTCTGGGTATGCTGATTTATATGTTTTTAAAAAACGTTTGTTTTGTAGAATACAAATTTTGACTTTATTTTGATATTTTTCAAAATATTTTTGGTTTTTTTCGTGGTCTTTAGACAAAGACACCGCGACTAGACGGTAAGGGGTTTTTTCGGCCATTAAAATATCTAGTGCTTTCTGGCCAACCGAGCCCAAGGCTCCGAGTAGTAAAATTGATTTTTTTGGCAATGTAAGTTCCTTATTTTAAAAGAAAAGTAACTAAGACTGTGTAAATTAAGAAAATCAAGAAGGTCAAAAAAGTAGTTACAGAAAGCGCGTCAACTCTGTCTAAAACTCCACCGTGGCCTGGCAAAATGTTTGAGTAGTCTTTGACATTCGCTTGGCGCTTAAATGCGGAAAATATTAAGTCTCCGCCTTGTGCAATTACAGCAAACGCGAACGCTACTAAAAATAGCAAAATAAAGTAAGCAGGATGACTTTGTTTAGTTAGTCCAAAAAAACTAGCGTCAGTATAGTAAAAACTAAGTAAAAGAAAATAAACAACACTGGTTGAAATGGCTGCGAAAACAGTGCCAATAAAAAAACCTTCCCAAGATTTTTTGGGAGAAATTTTGCTCATCTTGTGTTTGCCAAAAGTAATTCCACCCAGATAGGCAAAAGTATCGGTTAGGATAGTGACAATCAAGGGAAACAGAGCAAAAAGCAAATGATGCGTACGCAGAAAAACCATGCCACCGAAAGAAAGAGCAAGAAAATTAACTAAAAAATAACTTTGTGTAAGTTGTTGCTTTTCGTAAAAATAAAGAATAGCAATAGTGATATTGACAACAACCAGCATTAAAACTAGGGAAAGCAGATAAATACTTAAGTTAAGTTCAGTTAGTTCAGTTTGCGGCAAATAACTTCTTTGAAAAGCAATCGCTGATGTTGTAACTTGTAAAACCAATACTAAAATATGGAGAGCGATTAGTTTTGCTTTATTTTGATTCAAGTTAAAAACGCGAGTGAGTTCAAAGACAGCGATTTGCGCGAGCACTAAGTTCAGCAAAAAAAAGCCCAAAAAAGCAGGGCTTAAAATTAAAAGCGGAAGATAAATGGCTAAAATAAAAAAGCCAGTAATGGCTCTTTTTAAAATATTTGGCATAGTTGACTAAAACAGTTCGTTGGCGTTGTATTTACCGACAGACAAAAGAATAAGGTCTGCTAAGTGAAAAACGTAGCCAACTAAAAGTAGACCAGAAAGCATGCGAATAGCACCGGCTGTTTTGTATCCATACACAAAGCGGTCAATTCCAAGTAGAGAAGTCAAAGGACAAAGAATTAAAAATAGATGACCTGGCTTGATTTCTTGCTTTAAATAGTCGTTAAGGTTTGCTGAGTATTTTTTATGGAAAAACTTAACTAAGTCAAACAGATAGTAAAAAATCCCAACATAGAAAATTCCGAGGCGAATTAAACCAGACTTGTGTTCTTTTAAGTAAAAGCGGTCAAGGCCAAAAATATTGGTAAAAGGACACAAAATCAGAAACTTAGCCAACTTAGTTAATTGCATTAAAGAATAGCCTCGCGTCTATAACGTCTAAGTATTAAAAGCACGATATCGGCGATCCATAAGAAAAAGCCAATAAAAATAAACAGGCCTAAAACAAAACGAATAATTCCGGGTAGTTTGTCTTTCGCGTAAATTAAGCGTTCAATTGAAAGAATTCCTGTGAATGGAAAAAGAATTAAAATGATTGAAATTAAAGAAAGGGTGCGTGGTCTTCGGGTAGTACGCGTGCGTTTAGTAGTTTTTTTCATATAGACATTACCTCTTTAGTTTTAACTTGCGCGATTTCGTCAATTTTGGCAGTGTATTTGTCGGTTAATTTTTGCGCTTCATCAAGTCCTTCTTTTTCAAGGTCTTCCGGGTACTTGGCTTTTTTAACCTGGTCGTTTAAGTCGCGTCTTGCATTGCGGATAAAAACTTTGGCGTTTTCTTTAACCTTTTCAACTTCTTTGGCTAAAGTTTTGCGGCGGTCTTCTG
>CAUTRH010000079.1:0-2967 GCA_963540905.1 uncultured Acholeplasmataceae bacterium
AAGAACTAGCTAATGTTTTAGGTATATAGTGGTAGAAATTGGGAATTCTTTATTAAATAGACAATCTAAATAACTAAACATATTTTTTGTGGTTAAACAAGTTTACATGACCAATCAAGGTCTAAACACTGTTTTAACTCAAAATTAACACCTAAAACCAAAAATTTTTAGCATAAGTTTTGCAAAATAAGACCAAAAAGTTCATTTTTGGTCTTTTCTTTTAACTTACTCTATTGTATAATCTAACAAGTTGCAAAGTCTTTTTGTTAGGCTAACTTACTAAAATAATTGCAACTCTTGGGAGGTTAAATGAAAGCCTATATTACTGCACAACTTGATTTTATTGATGTTGAGAAAAAAACTCAAGAACTTGAGTCTATTTTTCTGGCCAATAACCTTAAAATAATTACCAAGTCCCCTGCTGTCAAAGTTACTCCTGCTAATTTTGAACAACCTAAACATAACTTTACTTTGGCCTATCTTTTAGAGACTGCTTTGTCGCCACTCCAACTCTTTATTTTCTTAAACCAATTAAAAGGCAAAGCGGAAAACAAAGAACTTAAAAACTTATCTTGGCTGGAACTTAACTTTATTTATGCAGACGACATTATTTTTAACTTACCTACTTTTAAATTGCCAAACCCAGTTAGATTAACAGACCCTATTCACTTAAACTTAATTTGCAAAATTGAGGCTGAAAAACTAGATCCTGAAAAGAAAACTTCAATCAAAACACTGGCTGAAAAAGTTTCAAAAAAATACGTACTTGACTACCTTGAGACCAGAGCAGATTTTAATATGGGACTAGAACGCATGAATTATTTTTTAAAGAACTTAGATTTCTTAAATCAAATTCCCTATATTCATGTAGTTGGAACTAACGGCAAAGGCAGCACCTCACTTTATATTTCTAAAGCCCTTGAGCGAAATGGCTACAAAGTTGGCTTATTTCAGTCGCCTTACGTAAAGAGTTTAACTGACTCAATTTCAATTTCTGGCAAAGAAATTACTTTTTCAGAAATTTATCTGATTTTAAATGTCTTGATGCATTTAATCAATATTTCTGACAACAATGGTGTTGAAATTTCTCGTTTTGAACTTGAGTATCTAATTACCTTAATTCATTTTGCTAAAAACAAAATAGACTACGCAGTCGTAGAGGCGGGACTAGGTGGTAGAGACGACGCTACTAACGCAACTAAAAATAAACTAGCAACAGTAATTACCAGAGTAGATTTGGACCACACTAAGTTTTTAGGCAAAAACCGTCGTGTGATTTTAGAGCATAAAGCCGACGCAATTCGCGAAAACGGCTTAGCCGTTGCCTTGCCGCTTGGCAAGGCGCTTGAAAACTATTTACATGACAAATGCAAGGAAAGAAATGCCAAGTTAGAAAAAGTTAACTTAAAAGAAATCAATAAAGCTAATGTTGGCATTAACGTTTGTAGTTATGAGTATGGAGGCAGATTAGTTAAGTTAGAGGCCAGAGGTCGTGTGCAAATTCAAAACTCCTTTTTAGCGCTAAACGTATTAAAGCATTTAAATGAACGTGAAGTTATTAAAACTGATTTTGATAAAAACGTAGATGCGGTCTGTGAGACTAAATATCAAGGCAGATATGAGTTTATTAAAGAAAACGTGATGATAGACGGTGCTCATAACGTCAATGCTTTTAAAGAACTTTCACAGTTTATAAGAGATACCTTGCCACAAGGTTCATCTGTGTTGCTTTTAATGTCTTGTATGAAAGACAAAAATTACAACAAAATGGTTGAAGAAATCATTAAGATTAAAAACTTAACAGTGGTGACTAGCGAAGTTACTATAAAACCCGACAGAAGTTTAACATCTATAGAACTTGCTAAAGAGTTTATTAACCAAGGTGTGCGACCACTTGGTGTGGTATCCATCAAAGATTTTATTTTAAAACTAGATGTTTTCGCCAAAAAATATGACCTGGTTTTAATCGCAGGTTCACTTTACATGATTACTGAACTTAAACTAATCTTAGAAGATTTAAAAGAAAAATCAAAAAAAGAATAAAATTTTTCAAAAAATCCCCTTAAATTTGCAAAAAAAATTTAATGTAAGCGCTTACATTTTGAAAATATAAGTGGTAAAATATTTAAGCAAGTATAAAGGGGTTTTATTTATGAAAAAAGCATTTGTTTTAGTATTAGTTGCAATGTTGTCGTTCTTTTTCTATTGTTGTACAAAAGTTAATTTAAATACGATAATGAACGAAGTTAGTTTAAAGGACTACTCTAATAAAAGAGTCAACACAAACATACAAACTAATTTAGAAGAACTTAAAAACAAATATAAAGTAGACATTAAGGTTGAGTTTAACGACAACGAAATTGCAAGTTATGAAAACTCAACTATTAAGATAAACAAAAAATCAGAAGACAGCACTTTAATTGTAAAAATTACTATTAGTTATAAAAATCAACAACTTACTAAGTTGTTTAAGATTTTTATTGCCAAAATAGACAACACTTTACCTGAACCTTCACCAACCCCTGATCCAAACCCACAACCAAATCCAACTCCGCCCCCAGAGCCTGAACCAAATCCTACTCCTAAAAACCAGCATCCTGTAATTAAAGCAGTTCGAGCAAATGATAATGAAAAAGTTACCGCAATTGGCTGGATTGTTGCCTATTACTTAAACTTTGGAGTTGCTCTTCAAGACAGTACAGGCGGAATTACTTTAAAATCAGGTAAAAACGACTCAGTTAAGTTTAGTCAAATCCAAGCACTGGTTGGTAAGTATGTTCAAGTTTCAGGAACTCGCACTGTATACAACGGTTTAGTTCAAATTTCAAAAATTACTGAAATTAAAGATAAAGTACTTCCAAATGTTGGCTATTATGAAATAGGTAAATTAGAGGTTAATAATGTAAGAAATAATGTAGCTACTGGTATAAGCACAACACCAACTAAAGAAGAACTAGTTAAGAAATT
>CAUTRH010000080.1:0-2934 GCA_963540905.1 uncultured Acholeplasmataceae bacterium
GAGCAACTCGCGAAGTTTACGATGTATTTGCCCCAGGTGACACCACATACAAGATTAAGCACATTTTTGAAGGGATTGAAGACATTTCAGAACGCGAAGAGGTAATCACCAAATCTGCAAAAACTAACGATTCAGTTACTGTATCTGAATTAGATAAACTAAACGGATATGACCACGGTTTTGAAGTCAAAACCTCTAGTCAAACTCAAACCATCAAAGCAGATGGTTCAACAACTTTTACTTTAAGATATACTCGCCGTGAGTTTGATGTAACTTTTAATGTTAACTTTAAAAATCAATTAGAAGGTGATGCTTCTGCAAACCCGTCGTCACAAAAAGTCAAATACGAAGGCAAAGCAAAAATGCCAAACAACGTCCCTTCAATTACTAAACACGGCCGAACTTATGAGTTTATTCATTGGCAAACCGAAGTTTCAATGAATGGAACCTATTCAGAACAAAATGCTTATGATTTTTTAAGCAAGGTAACTAATAATCTTACTTTAGTTGCATACTTTAAAGAAACAATTGAAAAAGTTCGCTATAGAGTTGTCCATAAACTAGAAAAACAAGGTAAATTCAGTTCTTTAGATGGCAAATACGACGAAGTTCCTGAAATTATTTCAAATCAAAAAGTAGAAGACGGCGCAACTTACCGAGATTACTATGCACTTGACTCTAACTTATATGAAAAAGACACGACACACCCAGATAATGTACTGTATGCACAACTTACTACAGGCGACAACACAACAGAGGTTCGCCAATACTATAAGTTAAAAGAAATTAGTGTTGAATTTAAAAAAACTGAAGGTATTAAAAACTTTAAATCAGCAGAAACAATTAAAGTTAAAAAAACTAGAAGAATCACATTGCCAGAATACGAACTAAAAGATAACTATAAGTTTATTGGTTGGAGTTTATCTGAAACTGGGTCTGTTGAAAGTGAATTTATTGCAGGTGATGCCAATATGCAAATATTTGCTAAAACTGAAATACAAGAAAGACAAATTACCTATACCATTAGAACTCAAAAAGTAGATGGCAGTTACGATGAAAACACCACAACTAAGAGCGGAAAAATTGGAACTAAACATACAGTTGAATATTCAAATTATGACAATACAATATATCAAAACCCGCAATATAGTAAGTCAGAATTAACGATAAGTGCAAATCAGGCAGAAAATAAAATCACTGTTACTATTGACCGTAAAACATATACAGTAACTTATCAAGTCAGTGGACACTCATCTACTATTCCAAATAAAACATTTAGACACGGACAAACTCATGGTGAAATTGACGAAAGTCAGTTCCAAGCGGACGATCTTAAAGTCGTTAAGTTAGAACTAGACGGAAATCAAAAATCTAAAGAAGAAATTAAGAATTTAATAGTTACAAATAACCATACAATAAAAGTTTATGTAGGTGAACCTACTAAACTAGTTGGTAAATATCCACAGACTAAAGTAACTAATACCGCTGGTATTGTTGAAGATAAGCAAGATAATCGTCTACTTCACTTTAATTCAAAAGGTAAAAACTACTCTATAGAGTTTACTCGTCACTATTACAAAGACAATCTTGGAAACAGATATGAAAAAATAAACGGAGCATACTATAAGTTTGAAGATGTTGAGTTTGTAAAAATTCCAAAAAAAGACACTTGGTTTACTAAACGCATTATTGACTTTTCTCCTTTTAATTTTCACTATAATGATTATGTTGATAACGCAAAACCCGAACACTCTATTTTTAAAGCAATGGTTCTTGAAATTGGGAGAGTTATTGGTGAAACTACTTATATGCCTACATATGGCGACGATAGAGATTTCGATATCAAACCTGCTTTAGGTCCTACTAATAATAACTTCAAATTAAGAAAAGAGACTACAGATTATGCAAATGCAGTTTTACACCAATATGTAGGCTGGGAAAAACAATATCGTGGTGCAAATTTAACTGCTTTAGGTGTAGGCACTGACTGGCAGCCTTACTATCAAGACAGTCATAAGTCAAATTGGTGGCTTGGTTCACAGTATAATAGCCAAAACTCTAGACCACGCGCAAGAGCTATTTTGACTTCATACTTGTTTTTTAGCAATGTTAACTATGTTTATGGCATCGTCGCGTGCATAAGATAGTTTTCTTCTCCACTTTCTACAGTCATTTATTTCTGTTTTATCTTGAAAATGCTATGTCTCTTACTTTTTAGCATAAAGTAAACAACAATTTAGTGATAGATAACCCGTTTCCTGTGCGTAGGAAAGGGGTACCTATCATATTTAAATTACTTTTGTTTAATATTTATTAAAAATTCTATATCTTGATTTAAAGCAAAGGTAATTTAAATATTTTAATTATTAGAGAACAAAAGTAATACTTATTTTTTTTTAAAAAAAGCGAGGTTTAAATATGCAAACTAATAAAAGAAAAAGTCTAATAATTTCGGCTTTATTTATCTTTACTTTAATTTTAACCACTTTATTTTTAATTTTTTCATTTATGCATCCTACACTTCATTTGGCTAAAGCGAGCGGCTTTAGTCAAAAAGACTTAAAAAAACAGTCAAATAAACTACGCTTTGTGGTGCCAGATACTATTGACACCACTAAATCTACCTACATTTCAATTAAAAAGGAGTGGTTTGAGAGTTCTGGTCTTGGCAAAATTACAGAAATTAAAGCCAAACCTGGCAAATACCTAGCACTAGATTTTACAGATCGTCAATACGACTCAGAAGTCTTTACAATTTACACTAAAAACTGGATTGGAGTTAAAAACAACACGACGTAATTGTAGACTACTCAAACTATTTACGTGTGTTTTTCCCAGAGTCTTACGATGGTGAAGTTCCTCGTAAACCTATCATTCTTCCATACTCTAAACTAGAAACTGACTACAGAGCGAAACTAGAAGACCTTCACAGAT
>CAUTRH010000081.1:0-2890 GCA_963540905.1 uncultured Acholeplasmataceae bacterium
AAGTATGTATTTTACCTATTTTTATAGTGTCTGGGATTGGGAATTCTTTAATTAACCTAAAATAAAATGAACTCATTAAAAAAGTGATAAAGATTAAATGTTTATCGCTTTTTAGTTCAGCGATAAAATAAAAGCGGAATTACAAGTCTATTCAAGACTGCAATTCCGTTTTTTTATTTAGTTTTAAGTAATAACTAAACAACTACACACTAGTTTCAGTAACTAAATATCTAGTGCTTTTGCCTTGTTTGCGAATTAAGATGAAATTTTCTTTAACTAACTTCGCCAAAGTTCGCTCAACCGTAATTTTTGAAAAGTAAGGACATTCTTTCATAATTTCTCGTTTTGTGAAAACTTTGAACTTATTTTTAATTTGCTTTTTGACAACGTCAACTGCTTTTTTACCTGTTTCAATTGCCGAGATTTGCACTCTAAAGTCAGCATAAGTTTTGGCCAAAATTTCAGTAAAGAATTTAATAAAGTCAATGGTTGAGTCGTTGCTAGAGTTTAGATTTTTTTGAATATTTACCAGAGTTGTCTCCATTCTGGCTTTATTTCGGTTTAAAAACTCATCTAACTTACCAACTCTAGAAATTGCGTAGCCTTCTTTAAGTAAGCATGTGTGGATAAGCAAATTGGCAATGATATAGTTGAAACGAATAAACGGAGAAACATAGATAAACTGGGCAATAAAACGGGGAATGATAAATAATTTTAAGTCAGGGTTAGCTGCTAACTCCGCGTTGTACTCTGCACAAATTTCTCTTAATTTGTTTTTAATTTCGTTGGCCTTCACACCTTCATAGCGGTCGCCTTTTTTGCTAGAAATGTTAAAGTAATTCGTGAATCTAGTCTTGCGGTAAGCCTTTAGCAGACTATTTGTTTTTAGACCTTCGCTGATTTTGTTGTAAAAAAACTCAATTGTACTGATGTCAATAGTGATGTCTTTGTAATTTAAAAACACTGTTTTAATTAACTTAGCGTAGTTAAGTAGTGCAGACTCAGTTGAGTTTACAGGTTTAATGACACCATTTAAAAGTTTATCAAAACGAGAGCGTGTGATGTTGACGCCGTAAAGTTGAGAAAGCTCAAAAATGTTGTTTTGAATAGAAGATGGCACAAAAAATTTAGCCTTCTTTGCATTTTGCTTAAACAAAAGCGAAATGTATTCAGTAGACTGATTTACGTAAACTACATTTTTAATTAGCTTGTTGGCATCAGAGAGTAACAGAAATATTTCTTTGTCTTGCATACACCTATATTTTACCACTTTTGATATACAAAAACTCAATTAAAATAAATTTTTTTAAGTTTTTTTAGAAACTAAAAAAAATCAATCAAAATATTAAGATAAAATAAATTAGTTTACTGCTATAATTTAGGTAAGCAAAGCGAGGAAAATATGTCAGAAAATTTATCAACTTATCACGTATCTCAAAATAAAGAACCTAAGACTGAAAACTACAAAATGTGGAGAGTCAGAAAAGAAGGTTCAGATAAAACTATTAAGTTTTTTGAAACTCAAAAAGAAGCAGTTGCCTATGCTGAGGCCTTAATTGAGAAAAACGGCGGTAGTTTAGTAATTCATAAACTAGATGGCAAAATCCGCAGACAAAAATACTAATTTCTGCTATTTTCAAAAGAGATTTAATTTATGAAACTAATTGTTGCAATCATTACCAACGACGACGCCAATAAGGTTCAACGTGCATTAAACCAAAATAAATTTCAAACTACTAGATTGGTGACTACAGGTGGGTTTCTTCGTTCTAAAAACGCGACATTTTTAATTGGTGTCAATGACGAGTTAGTCCCACAAGTTCTAGACATTATTGATGATAACTCCAAAAAACGCAGAAAAGATGTGCCAAGCACTATTTTAAATGAGTTTGGTGGCTTTTCTTCAATTCCAGTTTCCGTTGAAGTCGGTGGTGCTGTAGTTTTTGTTTTAGACGCAGAACAATTTTTGCGTTTCTAACTCCATTACTTTTAAGCAATTTAAAAAAAGGATTTGGTTATTTACCAAATCCTTTTTTTATTTTAAGTAGTCTGATTTATTTCTTTACATCGCCTTGGTTGGCTGCGTTCATCTGAGCGACAATTTGTTTAACTTGTTTTTCGGAAAAAGTACGACCCATTTGGCGTCCCATTGCGCGAATCGCGGCTTCGTTGATTGGTGGGTTTTTAACCAAATATCGTTTAACGTAGAAACGCGCTAAATAAAAGCCGAAAAACACGCCAACAATAAATACAACAATTGGTGCAACTATCGCTACCCAAAGTGGGGCAGTTGCGATCAAAATAACTAAATTATACATATTTTTTAAACTCCTTTTTGAAAGGTACAGACTAGTTTTCCTTTTGAAAAATTAGCAGTTTTTTATTTGAGTAAACTGTGGATTTTTCTAACGTGTAGCCAGCAACTGAAAAATCTTCAAAATCAGCCTTACACTCAATTGCGACCTTACCACTCGGTTTAAGTATGTCTTTTACAGTGTGCAAGATATTTTTGTAGTAGTTGGTGTTAAAAGGGGGATCTAAAAAGATATAGTCAAAAAACACGCCTTTGGCAGAAATGTGACCAAGGTAATCAAGGTAATCCATGCGTTTAACCTCAAAAGTGCTTTTATCTGCTTTGCAAAGTGTCAAGTTTTCAAGGACAGTTTGTTCAGACTTTAAAAAACGGTCGTTAAAGTAAACCAGTTTAGCGCCGCGAGAAAGTGCCTCGATGCCAATTTGTCCGCAACCTGCAAATAAATCTAGAAAAACTTTATCTTCTAGGTCAAAAAGCGAGTTAAAAACTGCTTGTTTTAAGATTTCAGAAGTTTCTCTGGTTTCATCTGAAAACACACGTTTTAAAGTTTGTCCTTTAAATTTACCTGTTAGTACA
>CAUTRH010000082.1:0-2881 GCA_963540905.1 uncultured Acholeplasmataceae bacterium
TTTATATAAACTAGTTTAATAAATAGAGCAATTAGTCCAAATAGTGGCATAAATAAACCAACTAAAAGCAAAATATCGTGAACTTGTGCTTTAAACGCTTGAATAATAGACAAAATGTAGAAAATCAAAAGCAATAGCCCAGAAATTCCGGATGCAACAAATAGCGAAACATATACTGGCAAATACAAACTAATAACAGACTTATTATTAATTATGCCTGTTTTTGGATCAATACTTGGGCCTCCATCTAAAAAACTGGTGGTAATCAAGACTGCAGCAAATAATGCAATGATAATAAAATACATGACAATCGCTGAAATGATTGATTTTCTTGCAGTGCGGTAATTATATTGTTTTAATTTATTCAAAATACACCTCTGATTTAAATTTTATGCTTTTTAATTTATTTAATTAGACCAAGTTGTTTTTCTACTTTCTCACGGTTCTCTAAATTGTAAAGAATTTCAAGTAGCAGCAAGGCAAACTCATGTGAATAGCCGCTTGAATGACCGGTAACTATGTTATTTGAGTGAACTGCTGGCACATTTAAGTATGCACCTTGCATGTATTTCTCAAATCCAGGAAAACAAGTAAACTCTATGTTGTCAAGTAAACCTGCATACGCTAAAAACACAGGGGCTGCACAAATTGCGGCAACCGTTTTTTTAAGTTCAGCAAAGTCTTGAATTAAATCAATTATTGCTTTAAACTGCTCTCCGCTCGGTTTTTTAATTAGTTCAGCCACCCAAGCACCGCCAGCAATTGCAACAAAGTCAAAGCATTTAGCGTTGACTTCTGAAATTAAGTATTTAGTCTCAACTTTTAGACCATTTGAACTTACGCATACTAACTTATCGGAAGTTGAGACTAAACTAACTTCCATACCAGCTCTAAGTAAAATGTTTCTGGTAACCAAGGCTTCGGTTTCTTCAAATAAATCGCCGATTAAAATTATCCCTTTTTTCACATTAAGCCTCCAAAGAAGCAAACAAAACAGTTTCTAGTTTAGCCATAGTCTCTGGTCTTTTGGAGCCAAAGTATTCGTTAATTTGACTAGACTTTGAGTCAAGTAAATCAGAGACAATTTTAAAAGCTGACAAAGTAATTTGTTTAATTTCGGCAATTTGTGCTAAAGAGGTTAGTTCCATGTCACAAACATAAGCACTTTCTTTACTGTCTAGTGGACTAGTTACAAAACGGTCTGCCGTAAAACAAACAACTTCTTTGAGTTCTAACGCATTTGCTAACTTTAAGTCAAAACTTGGGATAGGATCATTGAAAACCGATAAGTCAAAGTCAGAAAAAGTAGTGTGTTTTATCCGAACAATTTCGCCTAACTTTAGTCCAAAACCACCGGCTAGGCCAATGTTAATGATTTTTTTAACTGAGATTGCGTTTTGGTCAAGCACAGAAAGTGCTTCAGTTAAAGCAAAAGCAGCATTAGTTTTACCAATTCCTGTGTAAAGTAGTGCAACAGGTTTTTCGTTTAAAGTGCCTGTGTAGAGGTCAACGTCTGAAAAAAAACGTTTAGGGTCGCCTAACTTATTTTTAAAGTAAGTCAGCTCCGCACACATTGCGCCAACAATTAACGTGAGTTCTTTCAATTTTGCCTAGGATTTTGTGGTCTGAACTTCTACTTTAGTTTGACGACCTTTTCTTTGTTTTGCTCTAGTTTGAAAGTAAGTAGTAATAACATATGAAAGATAAGAAATAGCCGCGGCTAGCAGAGCAAAGGCAATTACCCAACGAACTATATAGTAAATGCGAGTTCCTTGGTCTTTGTGAAGTCCACCGATTAGCTCAATGATTGGGAAAGTAAAACGAGACACAAAAATTATGCCAGACACTATTTTTTGACCGGTTAGTACAGCCACTAGCATGGCGAGTGACAGGTAAAGTGCGTGTTCTGCACCACTGTATGCCAAAAAGAAAATGGATGTGCCGATAATTGGCAGATAATGCACAAAGTGTAGACGATAAAGCACAGGACGTTTCAACATAAATACCAGCGCTATTAAGACAGCCAACAGAATTGCTAAGAATACAGATATAAACATTGGATAGTGTTGTTTGAATGAAAACTGTCCGCGCATCACTAAGTTAAAGAAAGCAGCTACTTTAATTAAGTAAAAGTCTAGAAATAAAATAACTAATCCTGCAAAAACTTTGTCTGAAAATGAAGAAAGTAGTACTGCGGTTAAAAGAAAGATTAAAGTAACAAAGCGCACCCAACTAATCATTAGTTCACTAATTGTAAGGGCGTTGTTTCTGTATTTGTTAATTGCGCCAATTAAAGCGTGGATTTCTGCAAATATTGCGAAAGCCGCCAGCCCGACGGCCACGACAATTGCGACTAAATTAACAACCGAATAATTTTTTTTAGTCATATAAACTCCTTGAATAATTAAATTAAAATGTAATTTTATTTAGTTTTTAGTATAAAAAAGTAGTCTTTTATAAGTTAAGACTACTTTTTAATCAAATTAGATACCTATTTTCTGCGAGGGTTTTTAAGTTCTGCTTGAGCAGCCGCAAGTCTTGCAACTGGAACTCTAAATGGAGAACAAGAAACGTAGGTAATGCCTGCGTTGTGGAAGAACTCAACTGAAAATGGGTTTCCACCGTGTTCACCACAAACTCCAAGTTTTAGAGTTTTGTTGCCTTTTTTGCCAAGTTTAGTTGCAAGTTTTACAAGTTCACCTACACCTTCTGGGTCAATTTGTTGGAAAGGGTCAAACTCATAAATCTTGTTCTCGTAGTAAGCCGGTAAGAAGTTAGCAGCGTCGTCTCTAGAAAAACCAAAAGTTAACTGTGTTAAGTCGTTTGTACCAAATGAGAAGAAGTCAGCCTCTTTTGCGATTTTGTCGGCCAAAATTGCAGC
>CAUTRH010000083.1:0-2871 GCA_963540905.1 uncultured Acholeplasmataceae bacterium
TAAATGCGTTATTTTCTTGTTTTAGTTTCTTTAAATAATTTACTTTAATTGTCTCTTTCTGTACGCTTATTTTCATGCGTGTCTGGACTTTGTTTAAAAAAACCAGTTGCTCAAGGTGTTTCTTTTCATAGGGCTCTTGTTTTAGAGTTGAAATACTAACCTTAATTTTTTGATTTAAAGCCTTTTGTTTCCGTAAAAAATCTCGAGTAATTTTGTTGCGCTGCCTTTTAGCCTTTTGTTTTTTAAAGTAAGTCAAATCTCGCTTCTCTGCTTTAATTTCTTCAAGAAACTCATAGTGTGCAGCACTTAGCGCTAAGGTAACTTCGGTTTTTAAATTAGCAATCAAATCCAGGTAGCCGTGTTGTTTTTTCACAATTTTATCTCGGTGTTCTTGGAACCATTTTTTTAAATTCTTAAACTCATCTGTAAACTTAGTCTGAAAATCACGAACAGCTTTGGCCTGCACTGAAGTTGTGTGCATGGTTTTTCTAAAATACTGGTTACTTAAGTTTTTAAAGTGGTCAGAGAAATAAAAAGCATCAAAAAAATCACCACTCTTCATTTTTTTAAGTTCAGAAAGCCTGCTAACTATGTTTTCAGCAAAGTAAGCGGTGTTTGTCTTAATTTTTAGTTCAGCGTTCGCCTGAACTTTTTTAATGCTTTTAAAAAACTCTTTAGTTGACT
Source organism: uncultured Acholeplasmataceae bacterium (assembly GCA_963540905.1). Classification (GTDB taxonomy): domain Bacteria; phylum Bacillota_I; class Bacilli_A; order Acholeplasmatales; family Acholeplasmataceae; genus CALISC01. Next base: position 685 of record CAUTRH010000083.1, read on the forward strand.
GAAAACTAATTTCGTCAACATTGCCAGTAGCCGCAATTTGCTTTAAAGTCACTTCGTATTCTTTTTGGTTAGTTTTTAGCATCGCCACGACTTTAAGTTGGTTTTGTTTAATTTCAAGCAGCCAGTTTTCAGTTTCTTGAATTACTTTATTTAAGATTTTTTCAGCCTGCAGGTTGACAATGTCAAGTGTTCTTTTAAACTGAAAAGACAAGACAAGCGCTATAGTTTCGGCAATATAGGCATTGAACTCAAATAACTCAAAGTCAGAGATTGGTTCTTTTATAAAAAAGTCCTGTTCAATTTCGGTTATTACTGATTTAAGCAACACAGCGATATTATAGTTGTGTTTGTTTAAAGAATTTGCGTAATTTAAAACAAAGTCAAAATTCAGAATCTTGGACATGTCGTTTTTATTAAAAATTGTAAAAAAATCTTCAATAATTTCAATTAGTTTAACAAAACTATTTTCGTTAATTGAAAAAAACAACCTAGCGTTCTCAGTTTCTTTCTTTAAAAAAGAGTTTAAAAAATATAGGTTAAAAGAAAGGTCAATAGCGTTGAGTTTTTGTAAATGTGCTTTTTCGTTTTCACTTTTCTTTAAAATTAAGTTATTTACCAGTGAAGAGTGGTAGTAGTTTAAGTGAGTTAGTCTCAGTTCTTTAGTTGCATTTATTCCTTGTTTAATTAAGTTGGTATCAGAAAAAGCAGAGAAAATTAAGTTTTCTTTTTCTTGATTTAAGTTATCTTGTTTGATATTTAAAACTTCTTTTAAGTGGTTAAAATTAGTCTCTTGGTTTTGATGAATTGAATTTTGAATGAAGTTATATTCGGCTATTTTATTTTTATTTATTAAAATATTTAAGTTTAAAAATTCACGTGAAATAAATAAATACCTGTCAAAAGTATCTAGAGTTTTTTGAAAGTAAGACTTAATTTCATCAAGATAGCCACGCTTAGTTTCAACTAGTTTTTGAATAGCAATTTTATTTTTTAAAACACTAGCGTTGCGTTTTTGTTCAATTTTTGTGCTAGTCTCTGCTGCCTGTTCTTTAATTTTGGTAATTTTTTCATTAACTAACGCTACTTTTTGGCTGAAGTTTTTTAAGTATTGTGCAATTTGTTTGTTGTAGTTGTCCTTTATTTTAGCGACTTTTTGATTTTGTATACTTTCAGGATACTCATCAATATATACTGAGTTAAGGTTTTCAAAGTAAACTTTTTCAAAACTTTTTAATTCTGTTCTTTTAAGCTCGGCTAAATTATCTAACTCAGCCGTGGGTTTTGTAAGTTTACCCTGATACTCAAGTTCAGTCTCTTTTAAAATATTTGCGTAATTGTTTTCTATGGTTTCAATTATTTTCTGTTGTCTGACGATTTTTTCGTTAAAAAAAGTGTCAATTGTCTTGATACTTTGTTCTTTTTCTTGGTTAATTTTTTTAACCTTGGCGTTATAAAAATTAACCAATGTTTTAAACCATATTGTGTCATCCGGCTGCTCGCTAATTGGCTCAAAGTTAGTTTTTTCACTAGTTTCTGGACATGTGGCTTGCAGGTTTTTAGACTTTGTTTCAAAGTTGGTGTTGATAAAGTTTAGACGCAATTTTAAATTTTGGTCAGCCAGTTTTGTCTGGTCTTTTGCAGACTTTAAAATAATATTTTCATCTTTTAGTTTTTTGTCGGTAAAAGAAATGATTTGTTCATCAAACTCTAAATTATTTTTTTTATTTTCTTCTCTCAAGATATTTTTCTTACTTACCAATCTAAAGTTAGCACTGTCTACAAACTTTTCCATTTCTATTTCTTTGTTTAAAAGTTTTTGACTAAACTCTGCTTGTTTTTCTGAAACTTCTTTAAAAATATCTTTAGTTTTTAGTTTATATTCGTGAATTTTGTTGTGAATAAACAAAAAATTAGCCTGAATCTGGCTATTGATTTTCTCTTCAAGACTGCGAATTTCTTTAGTTGAAATTGCAAGTTCTTTAATAATTTTGTCAAAAACACTTTCGTACTTTTTGAAGTCTAGAGTTGACTTAAAAATGTTTTGAAATGTTTTTATCAGGTCTTCTTTGTTTAACATATTTCTTAAAAATTATACCACAGCAAATAGCACAATTTTTGGCTTTATTTACGCTTTATCCTGAACTTTTCACAAAAATATAACTAATCATTTAAAAACAAGTCTTAGAC
>CAUTRH010000084.1:0-2860 GCA_963540905.1 uncultured Acholeplasmataceae bacterium
AGCCGAGGAGTTAATAATTTTGGCAGCACGTCCTGGTGCTGGTAAAACTGCGTTTGCGATTAACTTAGCGGTCAACGTTGCGCATTCTGGTAAACACGTGGCCTTCTTTTCACTTGAAATGTCTAACCTGCAGTTAACTCAACGAATTATGGCTAACGTTGGAATGATAGACAGCCACCGTCTAAGCACCGGTTACATGGGTGCAGATGAATGGACTGCTACTGAACAGGCACAGGCGATTACCAAAAACTTAAACATTATTTTTGACGACTCAATTAGCAACAACGTCAACGACATTCGCGCAAAATGTAGACAACTTAAAAGCAAAAATAAACTTGATTTTATTGTAATTGACTACTTGCAACTTTTAGAAGGTGATGTTTCAAGGTCAATGAGCCGCGAAAACGAAGTGGCTAAAAACTCGCGTTCCTTAAAACAACTGGCGCGTGAACTTCAAGTTCCGGTGCTATGTCTTTCTCAACTTTCCAGACAAGTTGAGCGCCGTGAGTCTAAAACTCCACTGCTTTCTGATCTTCGCGAGTCTGGTGCGATTGAGCAAGACGCCGACGTTATTTTGTTTATCCATGAACCTGAGACCGCTTTGCAAGACGCAATAATTACTACTATGCAGGAAAGCGATCCTGCTTATTTTGCTGACAGCGCCAATCAAATTAGCAGAAATGTAAAACAAGTTTCCTTGACTATTGCAAAAAACCGTCGTGGTGAGGCTAATATCTTTATCAACTACGACTTTATTTTAAATCACTCTAAGTTCAATGAGTTTGGTGTAGATAAAAGCAGCAATGACTACACAGAAAGAGAATAGACACTATGTTTGAAAGATTAGAAGAAACATACACAGTTTATCTAGATTTAGAGCATCAACTTGGAGAAGTTCAAGACGTTAAAACTATGACTAAACTGTCAAAGCAATTTTCAAAATTAAAACCTGTTGTAGAAACTTATTTGGCCTATAAAGACTTAAATACTCAGTTGAAAGAACTTACTGAAATTGAAGACCCTTCAATGCTTGAGCTAATTCACGAAGAAAAAGTAGAGTTGACTGAAAAAATTAAGGCACTTGAAGAAAAACTAAAAGTGCTTCTGCTTCCAAAAGATCCGGATGATGATAAAAACGTAATTGTTGAAATCAAAGGAGCAACTGGAGGAGACGAGGCCAATATTTTTGCGGGAGACCTGTTTCGTATGTATCAGCGTTTTGCCGACAGCAAAGGTTGGAAGGTTGAAGTCCTGAACTCAAGTCCTGGTACCCAAGGTGGGTTTTCGGCAATTGAGTTTATGATTAAAGGTGAAAACGCCTTTTCCGTGCTTAAGTATGAGTCTGGTGTGCACAGAGTTCAGCGAGTTCCGAAAACCGAAAGTATGGGTCGTGTCCATACTTCAACGTCTACTGTCTACGTTACTCCTGAAGCCGAAGAAATTGACTTTAATTTACCTTGGGAAGAGATCAGAGTAGATTATTTTTGTTCAAGTGGCCCAGGTGGACAGTCTGTTAACACTACAAAATCAGCAGTTCGTTTAACCCATATTCCCACAAACACAGTGGTTTCATGTCAAGACGGAAAGTCCCAGCATGAAAACAAAGACTCTGCCTACATTGTGCTAAAGTCTAGACTATACGACCAAATGATGCAAGAGAAAGCCGGCAAAGAAGGTGAACTTAGACGAGAGCTAGTGGGTCGTGGCCAACGTTCTGAGAAAATCAGAACCTATAACTATCCGCAAAATCGCGTAACTGACCACAGAATTGGCTTGACTCTACAAAGGCTAGACTCAATTATTGACGGGAATGTAGCCTTAATAATTGACCCTTTACTACAGGAATTTGAACGTCGTGCGCTTGCCGAAAATAAAGACTAGACAAGTAAGCGATTTGCTTAATTATTATCAAGAATTGTTTTCTAAATGTGGACTTGAAGAAAATATTGTTGAACTCACGCTTAGCCAAATTTTAAATAAGTTCATTAAAATTTTAAAACAAGTTTTTGAAAAAAACTTACCCGTTCAGTATTTACTTGGCACGCAAAACTTCTATGGATATGACTTTAAAGTAAACCAAAATGTTTTGATACCCAGGTTCACCACAGAACTTTTAATAGATTTAGCCAAAACCCTTTCGTTTAATTCTGTTTTAGATATGTGTACAGGTAGTGGTTGTATAGGTATAACTTTAAAAAAAGAAGTGCCAACAGCTAAGGTTATGCTTTTAGATATCTCTAAAAAAGCCTTAAAAGTAGCAAAGCAAAACGCAAAAAGTCTTAATGCCGATGTAGAACTTATTCAAAGCGATTTGTTTGAAAAAATCAGCACAAAGTTTGATTTAATTACAGCAAACCCCCCCTATTTGACCAAGGGTGAATATATTACTAAAAATGTTAATTTTGAACCTAAAATTGCTTTGTATGCCAAAAATAACGGGTTTAGTGTTATTAAAAAAATACTTTTTAATTTTCCTAAATATTTAAATCCAGGAGGTCACTTAATTTTAGAAATCTCACCTACTCACAAACAGTTAATTGAAACAAACTTGCCAAATGGTTTTAAGGTTGAGTTTCATTTAGATGAACGCGAGACTGTGCGATTTGCTTTAATCTCGGAGATGTAAATAAATGAATAAAATCATTTTAAAAAAAAGCGATATTATTGTTCTGCCAACTGATACAGTGTACGGAATTGGATGTAAAATGCAAGCAACACACACTTTGGCACGTCTTTTTGAAATTAAAAAAAGACCATTTGAAAAGGCTATTCCTGTGTTAGTTTCGTCAATCAAACAGGCAAGTCAGTTTGCTTGGTTTTCAGAATCTGAGTTAAGACTCGCCAATCGTTTTTGGCCAGG
>CAUTRH010000085.1:0-2818 GCA_963540905.1 uncultured Acholeplasmataceae bacterium
ATCAAGCGGTTAAACTCTTTGATGCCATCTGGTGTAGTTGACACTTTAAGTTGAACATAATAGCCTGATTTAAAACCTTGAATTTCATATTGAAGTTCTTTAATGCCAAGTTCTTTTAATTCAAGTAACTCAGAGTTATATTGAGTGAAAACAGCATTTAAAGAATTAATAACTTCCTTGATTTTATCGCTATCAAGGGTAGGTTTAATAATATACATCGCAAAATATGTACTGTTCATATATTCCTCCTTATGGTTTAAACAGCTGACTATTTAAGTCAGCAAGGTGTTTTGCAACAAAAAAATTATACCACATTTGTGGGTTTCAGACGCCAAATAACTGCAGTGTTACGAGTTTAGTTTTTTTGAAAAATTATATGGGTTTTGTAGTCATATAATTATTAGAATTTTGTTTTTTGTTGAGAAAATTACTGTTTAGTTTTTTGTAATTTGCGCTGATTTTACCCTTTCAATAACTTGATCAATAATCTCTTTTGGTAAAAAAGCGTCCATGTTTACATTGTTTTTAATCAGTTCTTTGATGTTTTTTGAAGAGATAAACAAAAACTTATGGTCAGCAATTAGATAAATTGTGTCAATACTTTTGTCTAAAGTCTGGTTGAAATTATAAAGGTTTTGCTCATACTGCAAATCAGCAATGTTTCTGATACCACGAGCAAGTAAAGAAATATTTTCTTTTTTAGCAAACTCAACAGTCAAACCGTTAGTTGTTTTAACTTCTAAATTAGGCAAGTTTTTGCAAACTAACTTCACCATTTCTAAACGCTCGTTTTGCGTAAATAAATATTGTTTTTCTCCATTATTTGAAACTAAAACCACAACTTTTTCAAACTGCCTTGCTAGTCTTTTAATGATTTCTAGGTGACCCAAAGTTATCGGATCAAAGGAACCAGGTAGGCAAACTGAGTATGTTTCTTTAATTTTATCTTTTGTTTTTTTTAATTCAGACATTGAAAAACCTCTTTGTAAATTAAAAAAAGGGATTGACCCTTTTTGGAAAAAATATTTATTGAATGGCAGGGGTAGTAGGATTCGAACCCACACCAAGGGTTTTGGAGACCCGCATGCTACCGTTGACACCATACCCCTATAAGTATTTCCAGGCTGAACCTGGAAATATTTAAATTACGTTTTATACTTATTTAGAATCTGGTAAACTTTCGTCTTTCTGCTCTGGTTCTGAGTTTTCAGAAACAGTTTCTTCGCCTGCATTTGCGCTAGACTCTTTGTATTCCGCCTCTTGAGCAGCCGGTTGTTTTGCAAATTGATGTTTTGATTTTCTGTCTTTAAGAATTTCAACGATAAACTTATGGAAAACCATTAGATAAATAACACCAATTCCAACTAGTGAAGTCAACACTGATTGCCAAATAATTTTTCCGTTATATTGATTTAAGTTATATTGTTTAAACTCAGCGAAAGTTTTGTTTTCTTTGTATTTATTGATGCTTTCAACAGCGTTTGCTTTGGTGTGAATTACTTCTTGGTTACCTTCTAGTTTAAGTCCAGTTTTTGCAAATTCAACTACAGTTTGTTTATGTCCATACTCAGCGATTTTGCTGTCTTTGATTTTAGCGTTAATAGTTTGGATAAACAGTCTTTCAATTTCAAATGGTTTTTCTTTATCTGCAGTTTCCACAATAGTTGGGTATTGCGGAAATAAGTTAACGCCTGTATTGTCACTGGTTGGTTTACCTGCTTCTTTTGAGTTTGAGTTAAAAACAATGTCTAATTTAAATAAAACTTTTGAGTTAGTGATGTATGAAGGTATTTCTGTGTAGTCTTGTTGAGAAGGATCAACTAAATCAGTTTTGCCATATTTACCGCTTTCTATAAATAAAAGAAAACCAAGTGCGTTAGTTTTACGGTTTTGAACAGCAAAAAACATTAGTTCAAGATCTTTAACTTCATTGCCTGCTTTTTCTGGGAATTTTGCAGTAAAGTAAGCATGTGGTTGGATATTGAAGTTATGAAAAGCAGCGTAAGAACGCAAAAACTCACTTCTGGCGTGTTCCTTATTTTTAGCCTCTGCACCTAAATAAGTTTTATAAGTTGCAGCTGGTGATAATTGATTAGTTGTGTCTTTGAAAAAAGAAGTTCTACGGTCCTTAAGTCCAGTGATAATTATTGAATATAAAATAAACGCAAGAAATGCAAGTAAAATTACTAGGAAAAATATCCTTTGAATACCAAATTTTTTAGTTTCATTTTTTGACATTGTTCACCTCGTTAACAGGTATTATTATATAACATCTAGTTTAAATTAAGCGCTATATAAAATATTTGGATATTTTTTTCCAAAAGCATATAATATAAAAGATGTGGCGGTTGTGGCGAAGTGGTAACGCGACGGATTGTGGCTCCGATATGCGTGGGTTCGATTCCCATCAGCCGCCCCATTTTAAATAAGTTTAAGACACCCTTTTAAGTTAGTAAAGCTAATTTAAAAGGGTTTTAATTTTGTCTAAAACATTCACTTCAACAAAATCAAAATGTGGTTTACACACTTTTATGGGTAAGAGTGTGATTTTTTACACATAATTACCCAAAAAAGTGTGATTTTAATTGTAAATCTAAAATTTAAGAAAATTGTAATGTGTGCGCTAGATTATTGTCAAATTAGGGAAATTTGTAGCGCAAGGGCTACAATTTTACGAGTTAATTTTATGTTTGTTGAATACAAAACCTAAAAAGTTATGGTTTTCGAGATGTGACTAGAATTTCAACTTACTGCCATAATAAACTTACCTGAGTTTCGGAGATATGAAATTTAAAACGGAATTATTGGCTTTGTTAAG
>CAUTRH010000086.1:0-2801 GCA_963540905.1 uncultured Acholeplasmataceae bacterium
AGAAGTATTTAACATCCAGTAAAAAGGCACAATAATCATTAAAGCCATAATAGACAAGAAAATAATTGCAACAGTTTTTTGCGAGGTTGACTTAATTTTTTGATAGACTAGTTTTTTCTTAACATCAATTCTTTCATTCATTTTCAGAAAACCTCTTGTTAGTAGTGAACCTTTTTCTTAGATGCCCAAGTACTTACAAAAGTAAGCGCTAGGATAATTAAGAACAGAACTACTGCACCAGCGGCACCTTGTGCGTAGCCAGAGCCGCTATCTGCTAGTTTATCGTAAACATAACCAACTACGGTGTTCATGCGTGCTCTTAGTGTTGGGTCGTTAAATAGACCGATAACTGCGGCGTAAGTTTTGAAAGCACCAATTAGTGAAGTAATTACAACATATAGAATCATTGGCGAAATTAGAGGTACAGTGATTTTATAGAAAGTTCGCCAAGAAGAAGTTCCGTCAATTTTAGCGGCGTCGTAGTATTGTTTGTTAATGCCTTGAAGTGCACCCATGAAAATCAGGATTTTAAAAGGAAGGCCAGACCAGGTGATGTAAAACAAGGTAACTGCACGCATTGCGCCGTCTGTAGCCGCTGCGTATCCGTGTTGTCCAACTGCGGCTGGGTTTAGCCAGTTAGTTTTGCCAATGCCAAATAGACCTAAAAATGAGTTAACTAAACCAGATTGATAGTCAAAAAGTACGGCAAACACTAAACCAATCGCGATAGTATTGGTGATATATGGCAGGAAGAAAATAGTTTGGAAAAACGAACGAATACGTTTAACCGACATTAAAGACACACAAATTCCAAGGGCAATGATAGTAGAAAGCGGCACTGTTACAAACACAATTAACGCTGTGTTTTTCAAAGCAAGCCCGAAATCTGAGTGTTCAGCAAATAGCGCACGGTAGTTGTCAAAACTAAAAGAACCAGGACTAAGTGTTTGAATGTCACGGCGGAAAGTCGGGTCAAACGAAATTAAAATGGTTTTAATTAGTGGGTAGAAAGTAAAAATAACCATTAAGGTCAAAATCGGAAGTAGATATACCCAACCTTTATTGTTTTGGAACCAGATTTTTAGTTTTCTTCGTGCATCGACACGGAAATGCATTAGATAATCCTTTCGCCAGTTTCTTCGTCAAAGACGAATACTTTTGAATAATCTAGCGACATTTTAACTTTTCCGTCTTTTAATTTTTTAGAGTCATTAACATCAGAAAGAATTACTCTAAATGTGCGGTGAGTAGCCTGAGGGTGAGCAGCAATTAACGTTAAGTCGCGGCCAATTGACTCAAAGTATTGGTAATTTAGAGTCAAGCAACCTTTTTCTGCGTCTACTGTATAGGCCTCTGGACGAATACCAACTAAGTAGTTTCTGTCTGGATACATTTTTGAGTGTTTTGCAATAATAGCCTCGCCTTCTTTAGTTTTAATAAAGTCAAGGAAAGCAGCCGCAATTTTGTCAGGAATTACAATTGGGTATTGACATGCCAAAATAGTTGAAACTGACGCAAAGAAGTAAGTGCCTGTGCGCACACCTTCATCAGTTGCGCTTTGTCCGTTGACTTTAAGCTCTTTTAGGCCAGATTCTTTCAACATGTCATATTGAATGAAACCAATTGCCAATGGGTTTTCAGAAATTGCTTTAATTAACTCTTCGTTGTTTTGAACTGTAGTTTCGTGTAAAGTTGGCAGAGTTACGCCAAAGATTTTTTTAGGTAGACGAATAATGTCTAGTTTTTGAAAAGCAAGAGTTCTAACGCCACTGCGTTTATGGTGAAGCACGGTATGGATTGATTTCTTCATGAAATCAATGTTTTCAGGAAGGGTTGTGTCAATTAGTTTGTCCCATTTAGTTAATTTCTTTTGAAAAATTGCTTTAAGGGTAGCAGATGAAAGCTCAGAAAGCGGAGAGTTCTGAGCAACTACCGGAACTACGGCTTTTGCGGTAAAACGGCGAATAAAGCGTTTAGTTGCGCGTTCAAAGTTAGGGTTAAGTTCACGGTTTACCAAGCCTAGGTGGAAACGTGGGTCAATATATGGAGAGCGGTCTGCTTCAATAGTTTGAATTTGTTCTTGAAGTTGCTCAATTTTTGCTTTAGCCGTTTGAACTGCAAGGTCTAGTTTGGCAATTTTTTGTTCAAGTTTAGTTATTTTAACTTCGTCAACAAAGTCTTTATTTGCTTTAACTTCAGCAATTTGTGCGTTGGTTCTCGCAATTTTTGCTTGGTAGTATTCAATTTGGTAATTTTTGTATTCTATTTTTTGGTTTAACTTAGCAACTGCTAAATCTTTAGTTTTTTTCGGAGCCTTGCGGCGGTTACCTTGAACTAAAGTGAAACCTTCAGTTGCACCGTTTAGCGTAAAGTCATAAAGGAAACCACCTGCGATTTTGGAAAACTCAGCAAGCAATGGCTCAATTTCTGCTTTAAGTTGACCACATCCAGCGATATGCAAAGTTACGTCTGAGTTGTCGCGTTCTACTACTGGGTGATTTTGTTTAAGTTCAGCCCAAGACTTAACTACGGCTTTTGCACCTTTGGCAGAAAGCACGCCTTCATCTCCTACAAACACACCGCCTTTTTTGATGTGTGCTTTAAATAGGTTAATTGGTGGAGTTCCAAGGAACTTCGCAACAAATAAGTTAGCAGGGTTATCGTAAATTTGTTGAGGAACACCGCGTTGTTGTTCAACACCCGCTTCCATTAAAACGATCTCGTCGCAAATAGACATCGCTTCTTCTTGGTCGTGAGTTACGAAAACTGCGTTAATTCCAGTTTCTTTTTTAATACGGTTA
>CAUTRH010000087.1:0-2773 GCA_963540905.1 uncultured Acholeplasmataceae bacterium
CCAAATATATTAAAAGAATTCAGGTCTTCGGGCTTTACTGCACAAATTAGCTATGAAAATAAAAAAATCTATGCAATTTTAACACAGGAATATTTAACTAACCCTAAATATATTTTGACCATCGGTGAACATGAGCGAGACACTCAAACTATTTTTTGTCAAAATGCTCAATATAAAGAAACTGTTATTTTTGATTCAAACAAACTAACTAAGTTTGCAAAGGAGCATGTAAATGAAAGTAAAAACTAACCAAATTCAGGAAAAACTAATCGGAAAATCACTTAGCGTCGCGGGTTGGGTTGCTAAAAAACGTAATTTAGGTGGCCTAATTTTCATTGACCTTCGCGACCGCTACGGTTTGCTTCAATTGATTGTCAGACCAGAAAATCCAATTTACGAAGTTGCAGAAACCCTTAGAAACGAGTTTGTAATTGAAGCAAGTGGCGCTTTAGCCGTGCGAGAGTCTGAAAATAAAAATCTAGAAACTGGGCGCTTTGAACTAGAAGTTAGTACTTTAAAAATCTTGAGTACTGCCAAAAACCCGCCGCTAATCGTGGCAGATAAAACCGATGCTCTTGAAGATGTGCGTTTAAAATACCGTTATCTAGACCTGCGCAGACCTGTTCAAAAATCATACATTTTAAAAAGAGCAGAAATCGTGCGCTCGGTTAGAAAATCCCTTGAGGCTATGGATTTTGTAGAAATTGACACCCCAATTTTAGCAAAATCAACCCCAGAAGGAGCACGAGACTATTTAGTGCCAAGTAGACTATATCATAGTCAGTTTTTTGCGCTTCCTCAATCTCCGCAAATCTATAAACAACTTTTAATGGTTGCAGGTTTTGAAAAATACTACCAAATTGCCAAGTGCTTCCGCGATGAAGACTTGCGTGCAGACCGTCAACCTGAGTTTACTCAAATTGATATTGAGGCTTCTTTTGTTGACGAAAAACAAATTATGCAAATGGTAGAAAAGATGTTTAAAAAACTCTTTAAGGATGTCTTAAACTTTGATTTACCGCGTAAATTCCCAGTTTTAAAATTTAAAGACGCGATTGCTAAATATGGTTCTGACAAACCAGATTTAAGATATGACCTTAAAATCACTGACTTTGCTTGGCTAAAAGAATCTGACTCTGCTTTTATTAACTCATTTAAATCAATTCGCGGTATTCGTTTTCATGCAAATGATAAGTTTACCCGCAAAGTTTTAGATGAACTTAGTGCTTTAGCCTTAAAGAACTCACTTGCAAAAACTGCATTTTTAAAAGTTACAGACGGTAAACTAGGTGGTTCATTAGCAAAGGAACTAACAGATAAAGAAATTGAAAAACTAAACCTACAACCTGGTGAAATTATTTTCCTTGGACTTGGAGAATACGAAAAAGTTTCAAAAGGTTTAGGAGCAGTGCGTGTGCAAATTGCTAACTTACTTGAGTTAGTTAAACCAAATGACTTTAAAGTTCTTTGGGTAACTGACTTTCCTTTATTTGAAGTAAATCCAGAAACTAAAGCGCTTGAGTCAATGCACCACGCTTTTACTCAGCCTAAAAACCCTGAGATGCTTAAGAAAAACCCTAAAAAATGTTTAGCCAGACATTATGACCTAGTGCTAAATGGATACGAACTTGGCTCTGGCTCAATTCGAGTACATGACTCTAATCTACAGGCTGAAATCTTTAAAACAATAGGTCTTAGCGACGAAGACATCAAACAAAAGTTTGGTTTCTTAATTGAGGCTTTCCAATACGGAACTCCTCCGCACGGTGGAATTGGTCTAGGCTTAGACAGAATTGTCATGATTATGTGTAATACCACAAATATCAAAGACATTGTAGCGTTTCCAAAAACTCAATCTGCCCGAGACTTGATGAACGACTCGCCAAATTCAGTTTGGGACACGCAACTGGAAGAACTTGGAATTGCTGTTAAGGAGCAAGAATAATGAAAAGAGAAAATTTTATTTCTTGGGATGAGTATTTTATGGGCATTGCCAAACTGTCAGCAAAACGCTCAAAAGACCCCAATACCCAAGTTGGCGCTTGTATAGTTAATGCAGATAAACGAATTGTGGGAATCGGCTACAACGGATTTCCGCGTGGAATTTCTGATGATAATTTTCCGTGGGAACGCTCAGGTTCTTATGAAAACACTAAGTACCCTTACGTTGTGCACGCCGAGATGAACGCAATTTTTAACTCAATTACCGCAGTTAAAGACTGCGTAGTTTATGTTAACTACTTTCCGTGCTCAGAGTGCATGAAACATTTGGTACAAGCCGGAATTAAAAAAGTAATTTACGAACAGATGTATATGCCGGACTCTCCACAAACAGCTGCTTCTAAAAAAATGGCGGAAGCAGTTGGTATTGAAGTTCAACATTTTGTGTTAAATGAAGAAAAGTAAATTACTTAACAACTTAACCATTCCTTTAGTTTCATTTAGTTTTTTGTTAAGTGTTGTGGCTTTTGACTTAATCTCTAAGGCTTTAGTTGCGGCTAACTTACCACTTGGCGAAAGTAAAACTATAATTCCTTATTTACTTGAGTTTTCGCACATCAAAAACAGAGGTGCTGCCTACGGTTCATTTAGTCAAAGCAGAGTTTTTTTAGTGATAATTACTCTACTTGGCTTAGCTACTTTACTGGTTGCTCAATCTTATTTTATTTACAAAAAAAATAAAATAATGGCCGCCTTTATCTTGCCGATGCTCACAGGTGGAGCACTTGGCAATGCGTTCGAACGTATTTTTTTGCCAGAAGGAGTTACTGAC
>CAUTRH010000088.1:0-2769 GCA_963540905.1 uncultured Acholeplasmataceae bacterium
GGTGCTTTGTTTAAAATATCTGCGGTTTCTTTAGCGATAAAGTAAGTTTCCTTATGCATTTTATGATCAAGCACATTTTCAACAGTAGGCGGGCGAAAGGTGCCAAGGCCAACGTGCAAAGTAACTTCAGCAATCTCAACACCTTTGTTTTTAAGTGCAGCAAGTAACTCTGGTGTAAAGTGGAAGCCAGCGGTAGGTGCCGCGGCAGACCCGTCAATTTTTGCGTATACCGTTTGGTAGTCTGCTTTGTTTTCACATTTAGTTTTAATGTATGGAGGCAGTGGCATTTCACCGATTTCATCTAAAATTTCGTATAAATTACCTGTGTAGTTTAATTTAAGCGAGGTTATGCCTTCTTCTTTTAACTCAACAACTTCTGCAGTTAATTTCGCAGAAAAAGTAATAATAGTGCCAATTTTTAATTTCTTTTGTGGTTTTGCAAGAGCTTCAAATACGCTATTTTCAGTGGGTTTGAGTAAAAGCACTTCTACCGCACCACCAGTTTCTTTTTGGCCGTGTAGGCGAAAAGGCACAACTTTGGAGTTGTTTAAAACCAGAACATCGCCTGGTTGAAAATAATTAAGAATGTCCGAAAAATTAAGATCAGTTAAACTGCCAGTTTCTCTGTTGCAAACCAAAAGTTTAGCGTCGTCTCTTTTTTGATAAGGAGTTTGCGCTATTCTTTTAGGGTCTAAATTAAAATTAAATTCGTCAACTTTCATAGTAAAAATTATAGCAACTAATTAGTGCTTTAAAGTAAATTGATTTGACTAACTTTTTCAAAAATAGTTAGTGTTGAGTTTTTCGCGATTTTGTTAATTTCTGCTTTTAATTCTGGGTGTTTTTTAAGTTTTCTCAGAATTAGTCTACTCAGTACACTTTCTTTAATTTCAGCACTTGGTTCAAACTCATCAACTCGCCAATCCGGAAACTCAAATTCAAAATCGGGAAAACCTAGAAAATAGTAAATTTGCTCAATTATTTGGCCTGCTTTATTTAGTGTTTTTACCTTAACAAAATAACCTTTTTTGTCAAAGCCGATAACTTCGCCTTTGCCAAAAAAACTTTCTTTAGTTTTTGTAAAAAACTTACTTTGCTCATCTTGAGAAAGGTCGCTAAACTGCTCGGCGTGAATGTGATCTACGTGGTCAATTATGTAGTTTTTACCGTCAAAATAAGTAATTTCTTTTGCATCAAAAATTTCTGGATACATACTTAAAAAAGGAGTGTTGTTTAAAGTAAACGAAATCACTCTGTTTAGGTAAGTGTATTCACTTAAACTACTGAACTTAGTGTTGTCTAAATTAAGTTTTTTAATTGTGGTTTTACTTAAATTACTTTGAAAATCAAAAGTAGTGAAGTTTGTTGAATTACTTAAATTTAATTCAGAAAGATGAGTTAGTTTATCTAAAAAAGAAAGATTAGATAACGTATCTGAGTAAGTAATTTCTAGATATTTAAGTTTACTTAAATTGCCCAGTAAAGCAAAATTATCGTTATTTAGTCCTTTAATTTTACTTAGCCTTAGGTCAGATAAATCAACTAATTTAGAGATATTGTTAAGTGAATTTATAGTAACTTTAGTTAGTTCTAACTTAGTGATTTTGTTACCAAAATTAACATTAGATAAATAAAAATTACCTTCAATTTTAAGTGATTTTAAGTTGCTGTTCTTTAAAGTATTAAAGTCAAAAACTACTGGCTTGATGTCGGCGTAATTCAACTCAAGTTCATCTAAGCTTACTGTATTTAGTAAATTAAGATTAGTGATTTTTGAGTTATTTTTAAGTACCAACCCAGTGATGTTTTGGTGTTTTTTAAGTAGTTTTATAAGTTCTGTGTTGTCTAAATTTTTTGGGGAAACTAATGTTTTTAAATTAGTGAATTGTGAAATAAATAGATAGTCATCTGCGTTATTTTTTTTATCAAAATAACTGTCGTTTAAGTTTACATAAGTTACCTTAGTTAAAAATATAGATATCTCAAATTTATCTGTTTTAGGAGTTTCTGAAAAATAAATTAAATCGGCATTTTGTGCAAGCAAACTTACAGGTATATTTTTTTGAGTAAAGCCAGTTTTTAAATAATTGTATTGCGCAGCGTTTAGGTCTCTAACCGAAAAGTTGTTTTCTTTTTCTTCACTAAAAGTAATAATTTCTGGGTAAGTTTGGAAAAACAAAGTCTTTCCATCTTGAGAATATACTTCGGCAATCACCAAAGCGTGGTCATACTCATGAGTCAAAACTATATTGCTCTTTGGAGTTTTTAAAGTGCCTGAATACACTAATCTATAGTTTTCATCTGCTGTTTTTTTAACTAAATACTTAAAAACATACTCGCCTGGATACGTAAAATTAGTGATATTTAGTTCAAGTGTTTTGTCTTTTTGATAAATCTTAAAATAATCAAAGTTAACTTTTTCTTTATCTAACTTCTCATACTTTAAAACAAAGTCGTTTCGTTTTGCTGAAAACCTGCCGTTTTTTGTTTTAATTTCTTCGCCATATTTATCGTAAACTGCTTTAACTAACTTACCTGGCTTATTAAAGTCGTTTATGCTATATTCTTGTATTACTACGCAACCAAATAGTGCAAAAATCAAAAAAAGTGTGATTATAAAAGAAAAGATTTTTTTCATTTCTTTATTCCTTTCTTTGGTAATTATATACCCTTGTAAAATAATTTGCGAATGATTTGCAAATTAAACTATAAAGCCTGAACTTTTCACAACTTTATAACTAACCTAACATTTTGTTGATGATTTTAATA
>CAUTRH010000089.1:0-2697 GCA_963540905.1 uncultured Acholeplasmataceae bacterium
TTAGTCTGAATTTTATTAACTTTTATATAGTGGATGTGGCTGGGAATTCTTTAATAAAATATCCTTATTTGGCGGTTTATCAGTTTTTTAATTAGTCAGTAACATCAATTATGCGAAGCGTGTTAGTGCGACCATGAGTTTGTGCCCAGCCTGAAGTTAAAATAATTGTTGCACCTTTTTTTAATCCAAAGGCTTTCGCACCATCAATGGCTTTAGCGTCGTATTTTAAAAAGTCATTGACGTGATTAACAACTCGTGGGTACACCCCAAAGTTAAGGGCAAGTTCACACGCAGTTTTAAAGTTATCCGTTAAAGCAATGATAGGCACTTGTGGTCTAAATTTACAAATTCGGCGAGCAGTACCCCCAGTTTCAGTAAACGCAACAATCGCTTCAACTGAAGGCAAGGATATAGAAATCTGGGCAGCGGCAACTCCAATTGAATCGTTGATAGTTTTTTCGCCACTTGGAATTAAGTTCTCTAGGTTTTGTTGATACGGAAAAATTTGTTCAATTTCGGTAGCAATTTGTACCATAGTTTGCACAGCTTCTACACCAAACTCACCAACTGCGGTCTCTCCGCTTAGCATAATAGCGTCAGACCCATCTAAAATAGCATTTGCAACGTCAGATGCTTCAGCTCTGGTTGGACGAGGGTTTGAAATCATAGACTCAAGCATATGGGTAGCGGTAATTACGGGTTTGCCAAAGAAGTTGGCGCGTTGAATCATTTTCTTTTGATAAATTGGAACTAAAGGAAATGATACTTCTACACCTAAATCACCACGGGCAACTAAAATACCTGCGGCTTCTTGCAGGATTTCATCTAGGTTTTGGTATCCTTCTTCATTTTCAATTTTAGCGATTAACGGAATATTTGGGTTTGAAGTGTTTTTAACTAAATCTTTAACCGCTAAAATATCTTGTTTAGAACGCACAAAAGAAAGTGCTATCAAATCCGCTCCGTGTTCAATTGAAAACAAGATATCTTTTTTATCTTTCTCAGATAAAAACACTTGCTTAATTTTCGCGCCAGGACAATTGCAAGATTTGTGGTTTTTCAAAAAACCAGTGTGGTGAACTGTAGTTAAGATATCGTTGTTTTTATATTTTTCAATGACATCAAAACGCATCTTACCGTCATCTACTAAAATAAAGTCACCAACTTTAACACCCTTAAAAAGTTCAGGACAAGAAATGTGGAAACGCTCTGAGTTTCCCAAAACTGGCTCTTGAGTAATTAAAATTTTTTGTCCTTTTTTGACTTCAACTTTACCATCTTCAAAGTTACCAGTTCTAATCTCAGGGCCTTTAGTGTCGGTCATAATTGCAAGGTTGTAATTTAGTTTAGCCCTAACCGCTTTTAGAGTTTTAAAAGTGTTTTCATGTTCTGAGTATTCACCGTGTGAAAAGTTCACACGAGCTACATTCATTCCAGCATCAATTAAGGCCTGAATTTTTTCAGGGCTACGAGAAGCTGGTCCGATTGTGCAAATAATTTTTGTTTTTCTAATCATTTTTCACCTGTTTCTAAAATAATTATATACTTATTAACTAAAATAAACTATTTCATATCTCAAAAAAGCCAATAAATCTTAATAGTCGATTTTCATATGTACGGTTTGATTGCAAATATTTGAAATAGCATCTTTAACATAATTGGGAGGATAGTTATATTTTTGCAAACATTTTTTAATTTTGACTCTAATTTTGGCTTGAGTTGCCTCTTTGTATTGCCAATCAACATCTGTAATATCTTCTATAACTTTGCTAAGTTCAACCGCAATTAGTTTTAAGGTCTCATCGTTTATTAGTTTTTTTACGTCTTTATCTTTTATTAAAGCGTCGTAAAAAGCGCGTTCTCTTCCAAAAATTCCAAGATTTTCTTGCTCTTTGTCATATGCTAAAATTTCACTAGCAAAATTAGTTAAACACGATATGGTATGTTCAATATCAGTTTCACTATCACGGTCGTTATATTTTTCAACAATATTTCTGAGTTTTTCAGAAAAATCTTGAGATTTTAAAAAATTACTTTTGCGGTATTCCGCAATTGTATTTTCAAATAATTTCTTAGCAATTTTTACAAATATAGAAGGTGGATTTTTTGTCTAAGTTCATTTATTTTTTCTGGCGAAAGCAATTCAAATATCTTTTTTTGATTTTCTTTTGTTGAACTAATAACCTTAACACTATCTCCTTTAATTGCTTCTTTTAGTAATTTGGAAACGAATTCGTCCATTTCACTATTTGAAACTATTTGAATATTTGAATTTAGTTTTAAAATGTATTCTCTAATTGTCAAAAAATAAAAAATATCACTTCTTTCTTCATCTGAAACCATACCACTGCATATCTGATAAGCAGTTTTAAGTTTGCTAGAAATATTTTTTAAAAAATTTTCTTCAGTTGTCTTGTTATCCAAAACAACTTCCGCCCCATCTTGAACTGCTTTAAATCTTTTTACAACATCTAAAGAGAAGAAATCCGACTTATCTACACCTTTAAATTGTTGATTTAAAATATCAAGATTTGGTTTTAAGATATTTTGGTAAGCTGAGTCTAAAGCGAAGGTAAGATTTTCTCTATCTCTATCTGTGTACTCAAGCAACGCATCATTTAAATCTTTTTGAAGACCAATGTAGTCAACGATAAGTCCATTTTTTTTGCCTTGATATATTCTGTTTACACGTGCAAT
>CAUTRH010000090.1:0-2682 GCA_963540905.1 uncultured Acholeplasmataceae bacterium
AAAAACATTGTTGAAATCGCCTAACTTACATAAGGAGTTTAAAAATGAAAAAAAAATAAACTTTTCCAAACAAAGACAAAAAAGAATACCCGCTTGGCACAACTGTTTTAGAAGTTGCCGAAAGTATTTCGCTTTCTTTAAAAAAAGCCACAGTTGGTGCTAAACTAAACGATCGCTTAATTGGTGCAAACGAGCCAATTTTAGAAAGTGGTGAGTTTTTAATTTTAACTAAAAAAGACGAACTTGCTTTAAAAATTCTAAACCACTCAGCCGCTCATCTTTTAGCATACGCCATTCAAGAACTATATCCAAACACTAAATTCTGGGTTGGGCCTGCAATTGAAGAGGGTTTCTACTACGACATGGATTTAGCAGGGTCTGTGATTTCAGACAAAGACTTTGCTGTTATTGAAAAGAAAATGCGCGAACTTAGCAAGTATAACTTTCCAGTTTTAAGAAAAGAAGTGCCACTTGGTGAAGCCAAAGAAATCTTTAAAGAAAATCCATATAAACTAGACTTAATTGAAAAACACGCAAGTGAAGGTTTAACCGTCTATACAGAAGGTGAGTTTTCAGACCTTTGTCGCGGTGGACATGTTAAGTCAACAGGGGAAGTCCAGTTTTTCAAATTACTTTCAGTATCAGGTTCTTACTTTAAAGGTTCGGCTAAAGAAAAACCACTTACCAGAATTTATGGCTGTGCTTTTTTTACGCAAAGCGACTTAGATGCTTACTTAAAACTACTGCAAGAGCGAAAGGACCGCGATCACCGCAAGGTCGGAAAAGAACAAGACATTTTCTTTATTTCCAAAGAAGTTGGCCCAGGTCTAGTTTTTATGCAACCAAAAGGGGCAACTATTCGCCGCACAGTCGAGCGCTATATTACCGACAAAGAACTAGCACTTGGATACTTGCACGTCTATACACCAATTTTAGCAAACGTTTCACTTTACGAAACCTCTGGACATTTTGCTCACTACAAAGACTCAATGTTTCCAGTATTAGAGTTCAAAAGTGGTGAAAAAATGGTGCTGCGTCCAATGAACTGTCCGCACCACATGCAAATATTTTCCCAAAAACTACGTTCGTATCAAGAACTGCCACTTAGAATTGCTGAGCTTGGAATGATGCACAGATACGAAAAGTCAGGTGCGCTAACTGGTTTGGAAAGAGTTCGCGAAATGACTTTAAACGATGCTCATATTTTTGTAACTCCAAAACAAATTAAACAAGAGTTTAGTCAAACTGTAAAACTAATTTTAGATTGCTACAAAGACTTTAACATCAAAGACTTTAAGTTTAGATTGTCATACCGCGATAAAGAAGATAAAGAAAAATACTATCCAGATGATAGAATGTGGGATATGGCCGAAAAATATCTAAAGGAAACTATGGACTCACTGAAACTAACCTACTACGAGGCGAAAGGTGAAGCTGCTTTCTACGGACCTAAACTAGACGTGCAAATCAAAACAGCAATTGGTCACGAAGAAACGCTTTCAACTGTTCAACTAGACTTCTTGCTTGCCAACCGTTTTGGCCTAACTTATGTTGACAAAGACGGCAAAGAAAAAACACCAGTGGTAATTCACCGTGGTGTGGTTTCTACAATGGAGCGTTTCATTGCCTATCTACTTGAAGAGACCAAAGGAGTTTTCCCACTTTGGTTGTCGCCAGATCAAATCAGAGTAATTCCTGTGAACAACGAGTTTCACTTAAGATACGCAAAACAAGTTGTTGCCCGCCTAAGAAAACAAAGTTTTATTGTTAATCTTGACGCCTCTTCTGAAAAACTAGGCTACAAAATTAGACAATCTCAAACTCAAAAAGTTAACTATACTTTGGTAATTGGTGACAACGAAGTTCAAAACAAATCAGTAACTTACCGTAAATACGGAGAAACTCAACAAACTGAAATTAAGACTGGTGACTTTATTAAACTACTTAAAAAAGAAATTAAAACTAAAGGCTTAAAATAAATGATTGAGTTTAAAAATGTTAGTTTTTCTTACGATAAGAAAAACTTAGTTTTAACTGACCTTAGTTTTACTTTAAAACCTGGCGAAATAATGGGCTTACTTGGCGCCAACGGATCTGGTAAGTCTACTACTTTTCGTTTGCTTTCTGGACTGATAAAACCAGTAAGTGGTTCAATTTCTATCTTTGAAAAAGAGCCTGGCTACGCGCTTTCAAAAGACATTGGCTATATGCTTGAAGAACGTAGTTTAATTCAAAATATGAAGGTTAAAGACTACGTTTACTACCTTTGTATGCTGAAAGACATGTCTAAAAAAGAAGTCGAGTTAGAACTTAAAAAACACCTTGAATTTTTTGGACTGAAAGACAAGTTTGACTCAAAAATCCTAGAACTTTCTAAAGGTATGCAACAACGCTTGCAATTTATTGTAGCGGTTCTAAATAAACCTAAAATCTTAATCTTAGACGAACCGTTTACAGGGTTAGATGTTTTTAATATTAAATTATTTATGGAAGTAATAAACGACTTAATTAAGTCGGGCACAATGGTTATATTTTCTTCACACCAAATTGATCAAGTTGAGTCGCTTTGTTCAAAAGTTTTAATTTTAAATCAAGGTAAAACCGTCTTACAAGGCGATTTAAACGAAATTAAACAAAACTTTGCAAAAGTTTATCTAAACATAGAAGCCACAGAAATTGCCA
>CAUTRH010000091.1:0-2676 GCA_963540905.1 uncultured Acholeplasmataceae bacterium
TAAATAAGTTTTGCCTTTTAGCCAAAGTTTTTTAACGGTCATTTTGTTTTGAGTTAAAGTACCTGTCTTATCGCTACAAATTACTGAAGTTGCACCCAGAGTTTCAACCGAAGTTAAAGTCTTTAAAATCGCCCCACGTCGCGATAATCTTTGCATACCTGCAGCCAAAATTATTGTGATAATAGCAGGTAGGCCTTCTGGAATTGCTGCCACCGCAATAGTAGAAGCAAGTATCAATAGGCTCAACCATTTTTGCGCACTAACCGTGGTTTTAGAAAAAATATAGGCCTCTGTGATGTTGACTGCAAATATTACAAAACATAGCAAAACCGCAGCAAGTCCAAGAAATTTACCTAGTCTAGAAATTTGTTTCTGCAGAGGAGTTTCCTCAGATTTTGCAGCTTTTAAAGCACTCGCTATTTTGCCGATTTCTGTTTTCATAGCAGTTTCGGTAACCACACCTACTGCGCGGCCATATGTCACTACTGTGGAAGAAAAGCACATATTGCTGCGTTCGGCTAAAGGAGTTTTTGGGTTAATTAAAACAGAGACATTTTTTAAAACTGGTAGTGTCTCGCCGGTTAGACTAGACTCGTCTACCTTTAAAGAGAAACACTCAAACAAACGCATGTCTGCTGGCACTATGTCGCCTGCTTTTAAAACTACAACATCGCCAACTACTAAATTTGTTGACTCAATTTGCTTAATTTTACCATCTCTAATTACAGTAGCGTGTGGTTGGTTGAGTTTTTTAATGGCGTCTAAGGATTTCTCTGCCTTCATTTCTTGAATTAAACCAAGTAAAGCATTGAAAAATACAATTGCTGTAATCACACCACCTTCTAAAAACTGCCCAACTACAAAAGAAAGTATTGAGGATAAAATTAGAATTATGATCATTAAGTCTTTAAACTGCAGAAGTAGTCTAAAGAAAAAAGAGTGCTTTTTTTCTTTTAGAATTTCATTGAGTCCATTTTTATTTAGTCTTTTTAAGGATTCAGTTTGAGTTAAACCAGACTCAAGGTTAGTGATTAAGTTTTCTTTGATTTCTACGATAGGTTTTAAAAAGTCTTCCATTTCGCTCCTTTTTACTTAAATGTTTTTAGGTTCTATAAACTTTTTAGATAGGTAGTAATTAGAAAAACAGTGGATGTTTATTAAGTCTTTTATAATAGGTAAAATAAAAATGACAAAACTGACGAAAATAAAATATGTTTTAATTTTTATTATAGATTTTCTGTGATGTTATAACAATAATTCGCACAACCTTCATGAAAAATTAAAGAATTTTGTAATTTGCGAGTTTGTTAGATTTAGAGAATCTATTTAAGCTTAGGTTTTTCAAAATTATTGGCATAATCTGCAAACTGTGGCATTTTTTTTTCCCAAATGCTCGGATCGTAGAAGTAGAAAAAATGTGGGTTGGATAATTTTATTTTTTTTATCGCTTCTTCTCTTAGTTTCCAATTTTCTTTTTCTTTTTTATAATAGTAAAAATCTAAAATGTCTAAATATACCGACACAGAGATTAAAACAAAAATTTTAATTATTCCATAGCAAACTAAGAAATATACATAAAAAATACAATGTGCTAAAAAAATAAAAAGCGTATGAAAAATAATGTCAAAAGCCATGTTATAAATAAAAAAATATGTGTTAAAAAGCATTTTTGGCCTACATATATCATTTTCTTTAAAAAATAAGTTTTCTTTTAAAAGTTTACCTACATATATAGTAAATGACTGAAACCCCCTTATAGACCAAGGGATGTCTTTTTCTGTAATAAGTGAGTTTTCTTTAAAGTATAAATATACAGCAAGTGACCAGCTTTGTGCAGTATTTCCTAAATATAGCGTGCTGTAGTTTAAAACGAAAGTGCTTAGTCCTGAAATAAATAATCCTGTAGTTTCTTTCAAAGTAAAAATATACATTAAAGCAGTCCTTTTAAATACTCAGAAAATAAGTTTAATACTTTGTCTATTGCAGTCTCTGCAATTGCCTTTCTCGCTACAGCACCACAAAATGCTTTAATGGTTGCCTTTGCTAATGATTTACCATATAAGTTGTATGTTCCTTGTAAACCTTTAGCCGAAATTTTGCCTGCTAAACTTTTTTGTTTTGCTTTAGCTAATATGTTACTGAATTTAGTTACACTTGCATTCTTCATAACCATTTTCTTAACATCTAGACCAAAGAACTTACTTATGTAAGTGGAAACCCCTGCAGCAATGGCACCAAATATGCCTGCAATTACGGCTTTTTTATAATCAACACTATGTAAGTCAACACCGTTATCTATAAAATCGTCGCCAATACTTCCAAGAAAACTAGATGCTCCACCAATAGCAGCAGCACCAATTACACCAATATTAGAAAACGCTACTGCCCCGGTAATTGCACCCAGAGCTCCAGCAAGTAGTGCTTTCTTCCAATTTATTGTTCCGTTTTCTTTATATTGATTATAACAGCTATATGAGACGCCAACCGCAGCTCCAATAACCGCTCCAATTATTAGTGTAGTTAAAAATAATTGGCCGTCTTTATCAATATAATTAACGGGGTTGTTTTTGCAGTAGCAAAATAAATTATTAGTAGATGAATATTCATTTTCTATAAATAATGGGTTGTCAATGTTTAGCCATCTACACCACTCAGGTACATAGTACCTGGTTGTGC
>CAUTRH010000092.1:0-2629 GCA_963540905.1 uncultured Acholeplasmataceae bacterium
TCTTTTTTGGAAACCACTGGCTCTTCTTGAAACTCAAGTTCAACTAAGTAGCCGGCCTTAATGATTTCAAGGAAATAATTTAAGTTTTTAGGCAACCTAAAACGAAGCACTTTATTGTTTTCAAGCGCTTCGATTTCTCTTTTAAGTTTAGAAGTTTTTTTAACGACGATAGTTGCTCGGTTCATTCTTTTAACTCCTTGATTTGTCTGATTTGATTTAACCTTAATTTAAAAGTTTTGAGTTCCTCAATGCTAGCAGCCTTTAGTTTAGCAACTGAACCAAAATGACGAATTAGCTCGCGTTTTTTTGCATCCGAAATTCCGGTTAAATTATCTAACTTAGTTTTAAAAGCAGTTTTTAAAAGTTTCGCTTTGTGGGTTTGATATGAGAACCTATGGACCTCTTCAGAAATTCTAATTAAGAACTTATATAGATAACTGTGTTTATCAAGTTCGTATGAAGAGTTGTTCCAAACTAAAACAGTTAATCTGTGATGGTCGTTTTTCTTAAGCCCAATAACAGGAATTTTTTTATCTAAAATGCTGATTTGCTCTTCGGCTGCCTTAACTTGATTTTCAGCGCCGTCTACTGCAATTAAATCGGGTAGATAAGCGATTTCTTGGTCTTGAATACGTCTAGAAATAACTTCTTTAATCCCAGCCAGATCGTCATTTTTAGGTGTATTTTTTAAGTTAAATTTACGGTAAAGCGACTTTAAAAACTGTCCGTTTTTCAAAACTATGCAGCCAGACACTTGTGCTTGCCCTTGGATTTGGGCGTTGTCGTAAGCCTCAATGGTCTCAGGCATAAAACCAATTTTAGTTTTTAGTTCTTCAAGTCCCTTTTCTAAAATTAAAGACTTTTCTAAATACACAGCACTGAACTTAGTCAAGATACTTTCTGCGTTTTTTTGAGCAAGTTTAGTAAGATCGTGTTTTTGACCTTTTTTAGGAATTTTGGCAAGTTTCCCAAATCTAGCGTTTAAATCTTCTTCTTGGAAGTTATCAGAAAACAACAGTTCATCTGAATAAATTCTGGATTCATATATTTGGTCTAAATACTGAAGTGCATACTCATTAGGGTCACCAACATATTCAAAGATATTTCTTTTCTGGTCAACAGTTTTGCCAAACCTTAGAATCAAAATAGAAATAGCCACGTATTTTTCGTCAAATGCAAGACCAATAATATCTCTGCTTTGCAAATCGTTGCTGTTAACAGTTTGGTCTACTATTGTTGCTTTAATTGCTTCAATTAGATTTTTAAAATCTAGGGCTAACTCAAAGTCTGAGTTTTCTGAGGACTCTTTCATCTTGGCAGTCAAAGTTTTTAAAATTTCTTTGGCTTTAGTTTGAAAAACATGCTTTACTGCTTTGGTTAGTTCTTTTGCTGTAAACTCTTTTTCTAAATCAGATATGCCTAAGTTATTTGCAAGACCCGTTAAGATATCCTGATCTGTTTTAGAAATTTTTCCGACTCTTTTGGGAAAAATTCTATTCAAAACCTCACAAGTTTCTCTTGCCTGGAAAGTATTTGGAAATGGGCCAAAACCATTGAAGTTAAATTTGCGTACTCTTTTGACCAAAAGTTTGGTGTAGGGTTTATCTGTGACCACAATGTAGGGATACGTCTTGTCGTCAATTAGCCTGATGTTGTATTTTGGTCTGTATTCTTTAATTAAGTTTTGCTCTAAAATCAAGGCATCTTGCTCAGTGTTGCAAACCACATACTCAAGGTTTTCAATTTCTTTAACTAAAAGTGCAGTTTTCCCAAAAACTTTGGCTTTAAAATAAGAAAGCACGCGGTTTTTTAAGTTTTTTGCTTTGCCAACATAAATAACGCGACTATCTAAGTCGCGCATAATATACACCCCTGGGTTTTGGGGTAAGTTTTTTAAATTTTCTTCAAGTGTTAATTTCATCTCTTAGTTTAAAACTAAGTTATCTTGACTAGAAATTAAAACTCAATTTGCACATTTCCAGCTAGAATTTCTTCAAGCGCCTTGCCAACTTCTTTGTCACAAAGTGAGTTTTCAACATGAACTTTTTTGCTTTGAATAAGTTTAGCGACTTTGGCAGAAGTATAGGCTAACTTATATTTTGAATTGATAATTTTGGTCAGTTCATCAATTGAAGGATAGCGCATTCCGTCTTTTTGTTTGTTCATAAATTATTTCTCCTTTTGAATTGCTTCTATATAACTTAAAAATCTACGTTCAGCTCTACATTCTTCGGCTAAAACTATAGCCTGCAGAGTTTCTACAGTTTTAGAGATTTCAGAGTTGATAACTATATAATCATATTTATCTGCACATTTAAACTCGTTTTTAGCTTTTTCAATGCGCTCAGAAATTCTTTCGTCAGTTTCAGTTCCGCGTTGTTTTAGTCTAGAAATTAAATCTGCTTTAGTGGGCGGGGCAATAAATATATAAATTGCATCAGTTAATGTACTTCTAGCCATTAAAGCACCATTGACATCAATTTCTACCATCACGTTTTTACCAGTTCTTCTTAGTCTTTCAACTTCTTCAAAAAGTGTGCCATAGTAGTTGCCAACGAAATAATTCCATTCTAAAAACTCATTATTTTCTAGTTTTGCTTTAAAGTCTTTTTCTGAAATAAAATAATAG
>CAUTRH010000093.1:0-2602 GCA_963540905.1 uncultured Acholeplasmataceae bacterium
AGGTTTTCTAAAGTATTTTTGTGAGTTCTAGTTCCGTAGTAAGCGAAAACTAGGCTTTCAGTAGCAGTTTTTGATTTTTCTAACACTGAGTATAGTTTTCGTTGAGAAATTGGAGTGTAAATATTTTCAGTTGGTAAGTAGCGAGTGTACTTATCTGAGTTTGCTAATTGACGACCAAATTTTAAATTAGAGTAGTTTTTTTGAATTTCGTTGGTAAATCTAGTTTTTGCACTTGGAGTGATAAAAACTATAGTAATTGAGATTAAAACTAAGAAAAATGCAAGTACAACATATGCAAGAGGATGAACTTTTCCGGCAGCATTTTCATATTTTTTTCTTTTCAGCATCGATGTCCTCCGTGGTTAAATTAACAAAAAAATTATAGCACAAACAAGGCTAAATTAACCTATTATGTTTATATAAAAGTTGGTTTAAGAATTTGTTTGAGTTAGCCTGTAAAGTTTTTTCTACTTTGTTTTTAAAAAAGTTGTTTCCCTAGTTAAGGGATTTGTTTTATGTTTTTCAAATAAATACCAAAACTCAACTTAAAAATATTAAAAATTAGACAGTTTTTTGAAAATGTTTTTAAAACAGTTTTTAAGTATATTTATAATTTATTTGTATGAAGTTTAAAAGGAGGAAAAATGAATTACTCAACGCTAATTAAAGAACTAAGAGACCGCAGGTTTTTATCGCAAACCGATCTTGCTAAAATCTTAGGTGTTACTTACGTGACAATATCAAGGTGGGAAAGCGGGCATTTCAAACCCACTTTTAGTTCTAAAAGAAAACTAAATAACTTGTTTATAGAAGAGAAATTGATTTAAGTTTAATAATAATAATAATAAAAACGCCTTATTAGGCGTTTTTATTATTATTTATTTAATTTTAAATTTTCAATTAACTTACCTAAATTTTCACTTAATTTTGTCAATCCGCTTGTTTGTTTCTTAAGTAATTCATTCAGATTTTTAATCTTGTTGTAGTCTTTTACTAACACGTTTACAAAATCATTGTAAAACAAATCAAGTAATTGTTTTACAGACGGATGTATAGTTTTGGGGTCACCTGTTTTTTCAGAATGCGCTAAAATTTTATTAACTCCGTCGCAAAATAAAAAGAATTTGCTGTATTTTTCAGCTTCATACTCAGGTGCAGAAACTCCAGCTTCGTTTTTTAAAGCACGTGCCTTTTTTTCTCCCAACTTATAAATTAACTCAAGTAAGAAATGTGGGAGTTCACTTAAAGTTTTTGTGTATTCTTGGTGTTCAGATTCACTTAAACTAGCAAGTTCTTTAACTAAGCCTTGAATAGAAACGGTTATTTTGGTAATTTGCTCTTTTTGTTTTAAAAGAATTTCAGCCAGGTTTTTTGATGTTGTTGCATTTGCAGAGATTAGCGCTTTTATTTCGTTAACTAACTCTGCTTTTTTAGCCAAATTTGTTTCTGTTTTAATCTTATTTTTAAGTTCTAAAATTTTAGCAAAATTTCCTTGATATCCATTTACAGCAGTTTCAACGTCTTTAAATTGAGAGAAATCAATATCTTTTAATTGAGTAAAACTCAAAATATGTGCGCCAATTTTGTCAAGGAGGTTAAAGTATTTCTGAGAAGTTTCACTATTGATGTACTTAATTAACTCAGCTTTGTGGTCATCCGGTCTTTTTGGGTTTCTAACAAACATAGTGTAGCTTAAGGCTTTAAGTAAATTTGCTTTTAAATTAGTTCCAAGTTTAGACAAATCAGCAAAGTTAATAAAGTTTTCTATTTTAATTTCTTTAGCATATGCAAGTGATGCTAAATAAAAAACATTTGGTTTTAAAGTTTGGATAAACTCTTCAAGTGGTTTTAATTCAGGGTGATTTGGGAATTTAATATCTGATTTTATAAAATTAGTAATAGTGCCAAGAGGATCTTTTTCAAGTTTTTGTTTAAGTTCATTAAAATCATTTACATCAAAAGCCTTCAAGATTATTTGCCAAACTTCTTGTAAACTATCTATTCTTTTGGCAATCTTACTAAACTCATCTAAATAAGGAAGTTGGTCAATAAGTTTGTTAGTCTCAACGCCGTATGTCTCTAGATTTTTCAATTCACTTTGATAAATAAACTCAGTTTTAGTTTCAATTGTTGAATTTGCTGTAACTTCAAAGCCAAGTTTCATAATGTCTTTAAGTAGTTTATCTGAAAGTTGGTATTCTTTTTTATCTAAAGCAACGCCAATGATTTTAAGATTATCTTTTTTTGCAGCCTCTAAATCTAGTTCAAACTTAACTAAAGTTTTTTCTGAAACAGTTTGTGGGCTAACTGGTTTTTCAATACCAGAAATAGTTGGCTTAATGTATTTGTCGTAAGCTACGGTGTAGGTTTTTGGTGGTACTGGCTTTGGTTTTTCTGGGTTCTTTGGTTTGCATGAATAGAAGAGAAAACCTAGAATAAAAGTTAGTAAAATAACTAAAGTTTTTTTCATAAATTACTCCTTTTTAAAAAACATTTCAATCAGGATTATACTATACTTGTTTTAATTTTTCTATTTCAGTTAAGATTTTCCCGTGTTTCGGGGTTATACAAGATTTTTTTGGAGTAAATTCTGCTATTTTTT
>CAUTRH010000094.1:0-2598 GCA_963540905.1 uncultured Acholeplasmataceae bacterium
AAGTTACAGTGTTTAAGTTATAAGTTTTTGTGATTTTGCCTTTTGTATCAGTTTTAACTAAAAAAGTACGGTTTCTGTCGATTTTGGTTTGTTCTGATAAATCTCTAACTGCGTTTTCCGTGTATCCGCCTGCGTAGTTTAAAACAGTTGCTAGTTCTGTGCCCTTCATTACTCGATAAGTTCCTGGAAACTTAACTTCACCTATAATTTTGACGTCAAAAAACTTAATTTCTTTACCTTGCTTTGCAACCTTTAGTCTATTTTGTCTTAGGATAAAAAAAGTTGTGAAAAAAATAAGCAAAATAACTTGCAGCGCAATTAAAAATACATACATCGTGAATCTTTTTTTAAATATTTTTTTGTGCATATTTGCGTCCTTTTTAGTTTCTCGCAAATATACTTGCCAAAACACACGTGAATTACTCAAAAAAATAAAAAAAGCACTCAACAAGAGCGCTTTTTTGAAAAATTCTTTAAATGGTGCTCGATATCGGGGTCGAACCGATATGGATTTCTCCGTACGATTTTGAGTCGTATGCGTCTGCCAATTCCGCCAATCGAGCAGTTTGACAAAATTTACATTTTGTCAATTGGACTTATTCCAAGTAGTTTTAAGCCTTTTTCTAAAACTAATCTCACGAAGTAAAGGAAGCATAGGTTTGCGTTTTGAACTAAACTATCTTTAACTATAAAGTGAGTTTGGGCGTATAGTTTATTAAAACTAGCGCATACATTAAGTAAATATTTAGCCACAGTAGAAGGCATTAAAGTCTCGGCTGCCTTTTCAATAGTTTCTTTAAAACTATCAATTAATTTTAACACAGGCCAAAACTCTTTAGTTAAATATTTAGAGTCAAACTTAGTAAAGTCTAGTATTTGGCCTTCAAGTATAGAAGCGATTCTGACAACAGTATATTGGATATAAGGACCAGTTTGGCCTTCAAACTTCAAGGCTTGGTTTAAATTAAACTCAAAATCCAGGGTTCGGTCGTTTTTAAGGTCATTGAAAATAATTGCGCCAACTCCGATTTTTTCAGCGAGATAATCAATTTCTTTAGTCTCAGGTCTT
This sequence comes from uncultured Acholeplasmataceae bacterium, assembly GCA_963540905.1. Lineage (GTDB taxonomy): Bacteria > Bacillota_I > Bacilli_A > Acholeplasmatales > Acholeplasmataceae > CALISC01. The sequence continues at coordinate 1,070 of CAUTRH010000094.1, forward strand.
TTTTCTAAAATTATATTTTTAGCTCCAGTAATTGCGAGATCTAGCAAGGCTTTTAAACCTTTGGTTTTACCTTCGCGCGTTGACATTTTTTTACCGTTTGTCAAAACCAGCCCAAAGCCAACGTGTGTAATGTTGGTGTCAATTCCATAGATTTCGGTCAGTCTTTTTAGTTGTTCAAAGTGCAGTTTTTGCTCGTTTCCAACTACGTATAAAATGTCTGTAAAGTCATGTAGATTTTTTCTGTATTCAAGGGCTGTGAGGTCGCGAGTTAAGTAAAGAGTAGCACCGTCTGAACGCACCAGCAAAGCAGGTGGTATGTCTTCGCCAAGTCTAACAATTTTCGCGCCTGCGTCTTTTTCTAAGACCTTCATTTCACTAAGCTTCGCTAAAACTGGCTGCATCTTGTCGTTGTAAAAAGATTCGCCTGAAATATTTTCAAACTCAACCCCGAGTGTGCGGTAAACTTTTAAAAATTCTGCTATAGATATTTCTCTAAATTGGCGCCAAAGTTTCATGTATTTTTCGTCTCTGTCTTCAAGGTTTTTAAAAATTTCTCTAGCCTTGTTTTCAAGTGCAGGGTTGCTTTCTGCTTCTTTATGGAAACGCACATATAGAGATTGCAGATGCTCAAGTGGGTTTTTTTGAAACTCAGCGGTATCTAACCAGTTTTCATAAGCGTAAATCATTTTGCCAAACTGAGTTCCCCAGTCACCAAGGTAGTTTTCGCCGTACACCTCTGCGCCTGAGCACTTTAAGATTTGCTTAAGGGAGTTTCCAATTACTGTGGACCTTAGATGTCCAACTGAGAAAAACTTAGCGACATTTGGGCTTGAGTAGTCAATGAAGTACTTACGCTTGTTTGGTAAAAAAACCGGGAAGTTTGTATTTTCTTTAACTAAAACTTTAAATAAATCTGCTTTAAACTTATCTTGATTTAGTTTAATATTTAAAAACCCGTTTAAAAAAACGAGTTCTTGAATAATATTTAAATTAGCGATTTTTTGTTCAATTGCCAGAAAAATCTCGGCAGGCTTTTGCTTAGTTAGTGCTGCCAGTTTAAAAAGCGGCAAGGCTAAGTCAAAGTCAGGGTTTTTAGAGATGTCTAGAGCACTTAAGTCAAACTCAGGTGCTGCTGCCTGAATTTGTTTAATGTATTGATTTAAAATCATTTAAAGTTATTTTCTAAAAGTTTTTTTAGCAATTAGTTCAATGAATCTTTGAACTTCTAGACGGATATCTGAGTGTGATTCAAGTGTGGTTTTAAGTTGTTCTTCGGCACTTAAATCAAGGAGTTCACCTTTGTAGAAAACTAACATAGTTTGGCTGTATTTAGGTTGATACAAACCTGGGTATTTTTTCTTAAAGTTTTTGTAGTCAGGATAGTAGTATTTTTCGTCTTCAATTTCAACAGGTTTTTTAAGTAAATCAAGGAAGTATATTTTTTTGCCAGTAACTTTTGCAAACTCTTCGTCTTTTTCTACTTTAGTCTGTGCGTTCTCATAACCATCAAATAAACGAGTACACTCTTC
>CAUTRH010000095.1:0-2572 GCA_963540905.1 uncultured Acholeplasmataceae bacterium
AATCATTAAGGTCGGCTACTTAGTTGAACTTGAGTTTCAAGAAGAGCCAGTGGTTTCCAAAAAAGACCACGATAAGTTTTTCCAAGTTGCCGGAATTTTAAAAATATCTGCACTCAACCCCAAAAGACTAATTTTTGATTTAAACAAAATCAGAAGCGAAATGTATCAAACTTTGTTGAGTTTTGATAAACTTTGCTTTATTGACTTTGAAATGACTTTGCTTCCTTTAAGAAAAATTAAATCACCACAACAAATTATTCAGTTTGGCTATGTCTTGACAGACCAAAGCAAAAAAGTGCTGGCAAAAAAAACTGAGTTTGTAAAATCTAGTTTAGAAATTGACAAAAAAACTACTGAGTTTTTAACACTAGATTTAGAGCAGTATAAAAAAACCGCAATTACCTTTAAAAACTTTTACAATCAACTAAAAAAACTAAAGGAAACTGGCACCAAGTTTGTTGTTTGGGGCAACTTTGACTACCCTTGTTTGGTTGCAAACATTAAGTTCCACCAACTTCCAAATTTTTTTGAAAAAACTGATTTCGTTGACCTTTCTCGCTTGCACAAAGACTACTTTGTGTTAAAAAACGACGTATCGCTTTTTAATGCTTATAAAACTTATTTTGAAAAAGAACCTGGCAAAAAAACCCATGATGCGCTAATGGATTCGGTAGTCTTAATGGAAGTTTACTTTAAATTTTTCAATTATATTTCTATTCAATCAAATAATTTGTAATATTTTCGTGATGTGGTAAAATTATTTTGTTAAGTGAATAGAGACGTAGACGTAATATAACGGTTATTATACGGCCTTGCCAAGGCTGAAATGGGGGTTCGATTCCCCTCGTCTGCTCCATTTGATTATAAACTCTGATGTTAATCAGAGTTTTATTTTTAAATAAACAAGATCATTAAAAAAGTTATAAAAGGAGGGTTAAATTGGATAAAAACGAAATTTATATCGGCGATAATTTAACAATTATGCGAAGCACTGAATTTAAAAAGTTTAAATCAACGATAGACTTTATTTACATTGACCCTCCTTATAATACTAAAAACTCTAAATTTGTATATAGCGACAATAACTCAAAATGGTCTCTAGACATCAAACTAAGACTAATTGAAGCAAAAGAATTACTAAAAAAAACAGGAGTAATTTTTATTTCAATTGACGACAACGAGTTTGCTAGTCTTCTGCAAATTTGCGATGAAGTTTTTGGCAAGGAAAACAAAGCGGGGATTTTTATCACAAAGCAATCTCAAAGAAGCAATGCTAAGCATATCAATGTAGTACACGAGTATGTAGTTGCTTATGCTAAGTCAAAAACTAATTTACCGAGATTTTATATAAACAGAATAGAGTCTCCTTTAGAAGGTAAAAAAATAAAGCAAATTATTCAAAAAGTTAAAACCGCATATAAAAAATCATCTACTCTTGCAAACGAGATACTTAAAAAAAGTATTAGTGATTATGTTTTAGAAACTGGTGAGACTTGGATAGTAAACTATTCAAACATTGATGAAAACGGCGAGATATACTTTGCTAAAGACTTATCTACACCAGGCAAACCCAATTATTTAAAAATTGATGAAATCAACCTAACTTTAGAACCACTTAAAACACGTGGTTGGTCAAGCAAACAAAAATTTATTAAGCTACATAAAGAAAACAAACTTTGTTTTAAAAACGAAAGACCTTATGAAATTGAATACTTAAAAGATGCTGTTAACAATGTATCTTCTGTTTTAGATTTTTATTCAAGGCAAGGTACAAACGATTTAAAAAAATTAGGTTTAAACGGGATATTTGACACCCCAAAACCTGTTGAGTTAATTAAATTTTTAATTAGATGTTCACAACACGAAAATGCCACAATTTTAGATTTTTACGCTGGCAGTGGCACAACAGCTCAAGCAGTTTACGAAATCAATCAAGAGGATAAAAAACAACATAAATATATTTTAATTCAGTTGCCAGAACCTATTAACAATAAAAATAAGGCGTTTGAAATTTTGACTTCTTTAAATTACAAAGAACCAAAAATTAGCGATGCAATGATTTTACGTATTAACAAATTTGCTGAATTAAACAAAATTGACAAAAATTATCTGGAGGTTGTTTTTAGTGACGGACTTGCTTAAAAAAGGTAATTTTAAACCAATTGATAATGAGTTTTTATTAGAGGGATTTTTGGCATTACAAGAAGTTGCTAAAGTCCAAGAAAAATGGCAAAAAGGTGATACTGACAGTTTTATCAACGAAATTAGAGATTCGATGGTAGGAAACTATTTAGGATACGAATTAATTAACACAGATAAACATGGCTTTGACTGCAAGTTAAGCAAAGATAAAGATGTGTTTCTAGAAGTAAAAGCAGCGAGTTATGATGCAAAACTTGGGGTGCTACCTTTAATGACACCACAATAGAAAAGGCTAAATATTTCCAAGGTAACCAAGTTTATCTATGTCTTGCTGTATGGAGAAAAGCAAGCGATTTGCTTTTTATGGTTTATGGAAAAAACGCTAAATTAGGCCATTTTCTTGAAGAAAAAGTAAGTAGTTTTTTAAAAG
>CAUTRH010000096.1:0-2522 GCA_963540905.1 uncultured Acholeplasmataceae bacterium
AGCCAGAGAAATTGAGGCTTTTGCCAAAATGGTAGAAAAAGGCTTAATTTACCGTGGGTTTAAACCGGTTTACTGGTCATGGTCTTCAGAGTCCGCGCTTGCAGAGGCCGAAGTTGAATACCACGACATTGAATCTCCTTCTATTTTTGTTGAGTTTAAGGTCAAGAAAACTAAAGGAATTCGCGAACTTAAAGGTGCAAGTCTCTTAATTTGGACAACTACTCCTTGGACTTTGCCGGCCAACTTAGCAATTTGCGTGTCTCCTTACTTAACTTACTTAATTGTAGAAACTAACCGTGGTAAGCTAGTGGTAGCATCTAATTTACTAAATACCCTTCAAACCAAGTTAAACTTATGCGAAGTTAAAGTAATTTCTGAAATCAAAGGTACCGACCTTGAAAAGGTTACCTACACGCATGTTCTTACCAATAAAGAACACATGGTAATACTTGGCGAACACGTTTCGGCAGAAGACGGAACTGGACTTGTACATACTGCACCTGGACACGGAGAAGATGACTTTAAAGTTGGACAAAAATACGGCCTACCTGCGTTTTCGCCAATTGACAGCCACGGTGTATTAACTAAAGACGCAAGAGAATTTGCAGGTCTTTTTTTTGAAGACGCGAACTCAGCAATTATTAAATACTTAAAAGAAACAGAAGCGCTACTTGGTGAGTTTAAAATCACGCACTCATACCCTCATGACTGGCGCACTAAAAAACCTATAATTTTTAGAGCAACCCCTCAATGGTTTCTCTCAATTGAACCACTTAAAAAAGACTTATTTAAAGCAATTGACTCAGTCACTTGGACACCTGAGTGGGGCAAAATCAGAATGAATAACATGATAGCACAACGCAAAGATTGGTGTATTTCTCGCCAACGTCTTTGGGGTGTGCCAATTCCGGTTTTCTACGCAGAAGACGGAACCCCAATTCTGGACACCAAAGTAATTGCTCATATCAAAGCGCTTTTTGAAAAACACGGCTCTAACATTTGGTTCAAACTGCCCGCAGAAGAATTGCTTCCAAAAGGCTTTACGCATCCAAAATCGCCAAATGGTAAATTCAAAAAAGAAACCGATATTATGGACGTTTGGTTTGACTCAGGTACTTCTTTTTTAAGTCTAGATGGGCGAGTTTCTGAACTTTATTTAGAAGGTTCTGATCAATACCGTGGGTGGTTTAACTCAAGTTTAATAAACTCAGTTGCACTTAACAAAACCGCACCTTACAGGCAAATCATTTCTCATGGTTTTGTGTTAGACGAAAAAGGTTTTAAGATGTCTAAGTCTGCTGGCAACGGAGTTGACCCCAACACTGTTGTAAAAACTTTGGGCGCCGACGTACTTCGCATCTGGGCGGCCTCTGTTGACTACTCACAAGACGTCAGAGTTTCTCAAAACCTACTTAAAATAGCTGCCGAAACTTACCGCAAAATCAGAAACACCATTCGCTATCTACTTTCTAACTTAAGTGATTTTGACAAAACCAACTACTACGCATTTTCTATGCGCAGCAACTTATCTAAAATTTATACAATTAAGTTAAATGAGTTAGTCAAAGAAGTTAAAACTCAGTTTGAAAACTATAATTTCGCCAGAGCCTTGCAAGCAATTGTGCTATTTATTACCAATGACTTGTCTGCTTTTTATCTAGATGTAACTAAGGACACTCTCTACATTGAACCAAAGCACTCGTATACCCGTGAAGAAGTACAATCTACTTATCTAGATATTTTAACTAAACTGCTTGTTATGCTAAACCCAATAATTCCGCACACCGCACAAGAAGCCTGGCAAACTTTGACCAAAGACCCAGACTCACAAATTTATCTTGAGAAGTTCTATCCACGTGTTGGAAATTTCTCTGAGTTTACAAAACTGCTTACAGATTTCGCTCAATTTACAGAAGTCAGACAAGCAGTGCTTAAGACTCTTGAAGAGATGCGCGCAAGCGGAGAAATTGGCAAATCTCTGCAGGCTGTTTTAAACTTAACATTAACCGACACTCAACTTACTGCTTTTAAAAATCTGAACTTTGACCTACCTACTGTCTTGCAAGTTGCCAAAGTTAATCTAAACTTTGGAAAACAGTTTAAAGTAAGTGCCACTGTTTCTAAAGATAAGTCTTGTTTGCGTTGTTGGAATGTTCGTCCTGATTTAAGTACAGACGGACTGTGTCAACGCTGCCAAGAAATTATTGCCAAGGAGTATCCAAATGCTTAATGTACTTTTAGTTATGTCTAGTCAAGAAAGACAAACCCAAGACTTTATTGCTGCAACCCTTTCTCATTTTGCGGTTGTCTGGGCGCTCGTGCTTCCAGAAAACCCAGTAGGTGGTTGTCTTAAAAACCCAGGATACGTAAAACTAAGTCGTGTTTGTCCGACTCTTTCTTCAACTCGCGACACTTATCTATTTGAAAGTAAACCAGTTGCGATTTTAGAACTGGCTAAAAAAACTTTTGGCGTGAAGTTCGACATTTGCGTATTTGCTGGCAACAAAAACTTAGTGCTGGGC